>CAJOME010000053.1 GCA_905235585.1 uncultured Lachnospiraceae bacterium
CATTCCGGCAGGTCGAAAGCATATCGCGGATATGACGGACAGCAGAGCGGACGAGAGCAATATCCCGATAAGCGGGATAACGACTAGATTTATCGGGATCGCAAATACGGCAATGCTGTAGAAATAGTACAGATTCAGCGGCAGCATAAAGACCGTAACGGAAAGAGACGATCTGAGCGGCTCTATGAGACGGCTCATCCATCCTCTTGCGGGGAGCATTATCTCCATACTCTCCGAAAGGATGCCTATGCCCGCTACAGCGGCAAAGGAGAGCGTAAACCCGGCATCAAGCACATACAATGGTCTGATGACCATCACTACGGCACCTGCAAGAGAAAGCGAGGATACAAGATCCGGCGTGCGTCTGAAGTATCCGGAAACAGCGCACAGCACAAACATCAATATCGCCCGTACGGCGGAGATACTCATCCCGGTAAACGTACCGTATATAAAAGCAAACAAAACAGCTGTGATATATGCATGCTTTTTCCTTAGTCCGACCCTGCCGAGTATCCTGACCAGACCCATCCCAAGCAAAGAGATATGAAGACCCGATATGCAGAGCACATGACTCATCCCTGCCTGTCTGTATAGCTCCGTAAGATCAGATGAAAGTCCTGTCTTATCCCCCAGCACCATGGCTTTGATTATCTGAGACTCTTCTTCATCATATATACTGTCCGCTGTCTTCGTAAGTCTGTACCGTACGAGACACATCCGTTCCCTGAAGGAGCCCAGTGCGGACAGACTGTATGTTAATGTGTCTGTATCACCTGTCGAGCTGCTGAATGTGGCATCATATATCTCAAAGACATTGCCATGTATCAGTTCATACCGTGCCTGATCGAAGTTTCCGGGATTTCTTGCCGTCATAAAGGCCATAGCTTTGCCGGTTACCTTTACCTCAGAGCCTATCGCGGGCAGCTCTGACAGTTCTGCGTATTCGTTTTTCAGTTTTACTTTGATGTTCTTATCCGAAATACTGATATTTAAAGACTTGATGATCGGATGTCTGATTATAAGATATGCTGCGTTATTTTTAATGTATTTGTCATCCACCGTGCCGACAGCTTCTGTCCTTTTACCGTCAATCCACAGATACGCGGAGGTGTCCGGCGGTCTGATAAAGAGCAAAAGCCTGATAACCGCCAGAAGGCACATGCCGATGACGCATGCCGGTCTTCTCATATATTCATTTCATCACTCCTTTCATACAGCTCATCCAGCTTCATATGATCCAGAAATACTCCCTCTGTCGAGCCCTCCACCGATATCTGCACCTTATCTATCCCCGGAAGTGCAACAAGCGAATCCACTACGGAATAAAGCACCACCTCTTCCTGCACGCTGTACGGCTTCTCCCGGACAGCCTCGTCAAAATTGACATATGCTATCCTGTCCTTCACCGTCACTGACAGCACCTTGGCATCCGGAGATATCGTAGGATAGGCATTCGGCTCGTTCACGGCGGCCGGTCCGTTTATCAGGGTTTCTACCACAAGCTTTTCCATTGACATATTGCTCGTGTAGACTATATCCTCATCATATCTTTTGAGCCCGGTTCCGGTGACATCGGTGAAATAAAGCGTCACATTCGTCCTTGCGTATGCATTCAGCTCCTCTCCGGTATTTGTGATAAAGGAATCACCGCTCATAGCACCTACAGGATTCCCCGCGCTGTCCGCAAGCTCCTCACCGTCTATCACGAATGTAAGGAAATTTACATCCGGACACTGGATAAGTGTCTCGACTATCGCAGCCCGTATAAGCACTTCCTCGGTCCTTCCGAGCTTTTTGTATTCTCCCGCAAAATCAAGTATCAGTGTGTCATCCTGCATCCGCCTGCCTGTCAGATTTACATCACCGGATATGGGTGCCGCGCTTCCGGCAGATGAAGGCTGGGACGACAGTAATGAGATAAGCGTATCCTGTACGTCTTCGACTATCACCTTTTCCTCACTCTGAAGCATAGTGTAATCGGTATCGGTATAGTACACCTTATATCTGTTATTCTGTTCATCATCGTGTGATGCTCCGCAGCCTGACACCAGCATGATCACCGTGAAAATAAGGACGGTAATGTGTGTTATTCGGTTGTGCCTCATATATCTGCTCATGCCGTATCTCCCAAAGGTATCTTTACGATAAAGGTGGTTCCTTCGCCCACAATACTTGCAGCCTTGATGGCACCCCTGTGAAGCAGGATCGCATTCCTGGTGATCGAGAGTCCCAGACCGGTCCCCCCTATCTCCCTTGAATGAGATTTATCGACTCTGTAGAACCTGTCATATACACGGTTCAGTGATTCCTCAGGTATCCCTATGCCCGAATCAGATACAGTTATCATCATAAACTGCGCATCTGCATCGAGCGTCACCTTTACCCAGCCGTCTTCCTTGTTGTACTTTATCGCGTTTTCAACAAGATTCATTATGGCAAGCGAAAGCTTTACCTCATCCACCTTAGCCTCCACCGGTATCTTCTCTTCATAGAGAAGCTCTACACCGGCATTATCTGCGAGCGGTGTCAGCGTCTTGAGTATCTGCTGCAGCATCTCGGATATATTGCAGCTTTCGAGATTAAGCTTAGTAGACTCATTACCGTCAAGCTTTACCAGTGACAGCAGATCGTTTATCACCTTGTTTTCCCTGTCTACTTCAGCGGCTATATCTACCATAAACTCCCTGTAGGTTTCGGCATCGACAGTCTCTCCGCTCTGTATAAGCGAATCTGACAGCACCTTCATCGAAGCAAGCGGAGTCTTCAGCTCATGAGACACATTCGCGACAAACTCCTCCCTTGATTCATCCACCTCTCTCATTCTTGACATCAGATGATGAAAGGCATCCATTATGTCCTTCGTTTCAGTGTAATCAGGCACCTCTATCGCTTCAGCACCGGGCTCAAAGCCCTCTCTGACCGAATCCACCGCCTTAATTATCTTGTCAAAGGGTCTGAGCAGGGTATTGCTCAATGCATATGCTATAAGAAGCACAAGTATCGCTATAACCACACCTATGGTATATGATCGCCTGTCCAGCAGCTGAACATTATTCCTTATACCGTCAGTTGATGCGCTTGCGACCATGGCTCCGTAGACCATGCCGGTACTTTCGTCCAGTATGGGCACCGTGATCTCAAGGTAATTATTTACCTCATCAAAGCTTGACATATCCCTGCTTCCGTTCATACAGGCTATGACTTCGTTGGACACTATATATCTTCCCTGTGATTTACCGTAGGTATCCCTGACGACCTTGTAATAGCTGTCTATCACCAGCACTCTGCCGTCATACAGATTGGACATCTGGGTCAGCTCATCATCTATGATCGGATCGCTCATATCCGACAGATAGTCGGTACGTGCCAGATGCGCAGCGACGATAGCTGTCTGGTTTGTCACCTCAGCCGTCCTCTGACTCAAAGCCCTTGACTCATAGCTCTTTACGATAAGCCGTCCCATGACGACCGACGGAATGATACCTATGATCAGTACAATGATAAAAATACGGGATTTCAGGCTCTTATAAAACCTAGTGTTATTAATAAGATTTGAAAGAAGTGATCTCATCCCTCAAAGTAGTACCCTGTGCCCCATTTGGTACGTACATATCTGGGATCTCCGGGAGCCTTTTCTATCTTCTCCCTGAGACGTCTGACATGGACATCCACGGTCCTGCCGTCACCGGGATAATCCTTGCCCCACACTATGGAAAGCAGATCTGTCCTGCTGTACACCTTACTGGGATGAGTGGCAAGCAGCTCAAGTACATCAAATTCCTTGGCTGTAAGCCCTACCTCAATGCCGTCTATATATACCCTGCGGTTTATGCGGTCAAGCCTCATGCCGCCGGATACTATGGCCTCATCCGTTGATTCCCCGGTTCTCTCGCTCCTGGATCTGCGGAGTATCGCTTTCATCCTTGCCTTGACTTCAAGGATATTAAAAGGCTTCGTGATATAGTCGTCCGCACCGTAATCCAATCCGAGTATCTTGTCCATATCATCTCCCTTTGCAGTGAGCATGATGATCGGCACGTCCGAGGTCTCTCTGATCTGCTGGCATACCTCCAGCCCTGTCAGCTTGGGCAGCATGATATCAAGAAGGATAATGTCATATTCGTTATCTTCAGCCAAAGAAAGAGCCTCCTCGCCGTCATAGGCGCACTCGACCTCATAGCCGTCCTGCTCCAGCGAGAACCTGATCCCCTTTACTATCAGCTTTTCATCATCTACCACAAGTACTCTCAATATCCTGTCCTACACCCTGATCTGATCTTTTATCTTATCGTACATGCCCTGTTTTATACCCGGCACCTTCATTATATCCTCAACAGAGGAAAATTTTCCATTGTTTTCTCTGTAAGAAATTATATCCTGCGCTCTGGAGGAGCCTATACCGTTTATCTCCTGAAGCTCTCCTGCATCGGCAGTATTGATGTTTATCCTCACATCATCCGTACCGTATACTATAGGCTCCGCGTCTTCTCCGACAGCAGGTATATATATCATCTCACCGTCAGAGCACTCCGCTGCCTGATTGATACCGTTGATATCAGCCTCATCCGTCAGTCCGCCCGCCAGCTCTACTATCTGATATATCCTTGACCCCTTTTCGACCTTGTATACCCCGGGTTCACACACATTACCGCAGATATATACATAGATATCATCCGGTATTATATTGACCGGGACGGCTTCTTTTGGCACGTCTTCCGGATCTGCAGCCGCTTCTGACTGCATCCCGGACTCCGATCCATAAAGCGTTAATTCCTCATACGCCTTATCAGTCCCTGCTCCGCTGCACCCGCATAACACAATACATAAAGGAATAAAAGAAAGAAATTTTAGATCCATACAAAGCTCCTCACCGCATCCGAAATGCCGGTGCCCCAAAAGCTTTGAGAAGATTTTAGGATCTTGTCAGGGCTTTGTCAAGCCTGTCTTTCATTATATCTATATCCTCTTTCTCTATGATAAGAGGAGGCACGAGCCTTAAGATATTGGCACCTGCGCTGATTATAAGCAGTCCGTTCTCCTGAGCTTTGGAGATGACCGGGGCGCACGGCTCCTTGAGCTCTAAAGCCTGCATAAAGCCTGCACCTCTTCGATCTGCCACTATATCATGCTTCTCCTTCAGACCATCAAGTGCCGCCTCAAGATAAGGGGTGAGCTCTTTGACATGCTCTGTCAGAGCCCTTTCCCTGTATTGTCTTAATACCTCCGATACCGCAGCACATGCAAACGGATTGCCGCCGTAGGTAGTACCATGGTCACCGGGCACCATCGAATGCTCCGCGACTCTTTCAGTCATCGCAAATGCTCCCACCGGCACACCGTTTCCCATAGCCTTGGCCATAGTCACTACATCGGGCTTTACCCCATACTTTTCCCATGCAAACATATATCCGGTGCGACCCATGCCGCACTGTATCTCGTCCAGTATCAGCAGGATGTCCCTTTCGTCACAGAGCTTTCTGACTCCCTTTATAAAACCGTCCTCAGCCGGATAAATGCCTCCCTCTCCCTGCACCGTCTCCATGATGACCGCGCACGTCCTGTCATCAATAAGAGCCTCTACGGATGAGAGATCGTTGTAATCCGCAAACTTCACATTTCCTATACCGGGCTGAAACGCCTCCCTGTAATGCGCATTTCCGGTGATCGAGAGCGCTCCCATAGAGCGGCCGTGAAAGGAATGCTCCATGGCTATGATATTATGATCGGTCTTCCCGTCCTTCAGATACGCATATTTCCTGGCAGTCTTTATCGCACCCTCTATGGCCTCAGCACCTGAGTTCGTAAAGAATACCCTGTCCATCTTCGACACTTCGCATACATCCTTTGCCGCGATACATGCCGGCTCGTTGTAGTAAAGATTGGAGGTATGCATGATAAGGTCTATCTGCGCTTTCAGCCTGTCATTGAAAGCCTTATTGCCGTACCCGAGCGCATATACCGCTATCCCTGCGGCAAAGTCAAGATACTCCCTGCCGTTATCGTCATAAAGCCTTGTGCCTTCACCACGCTCCAGTACTATGGGATATCTGTTGTATGTATGCAGTAAATACTCGTCACCGAGTGCTTTATAATCCATGCTTTTCCTTTCTTTTCAATGGATACGCGCCACTGTGCGTTTACGCCCTCATTATGTCGATTATTTGTATATGGCGCTTCCTATGCCCTCGTCGGTGAATATCTCAAGCAGCAGACAATGCAGCACTCTTCCATCGAGTATCGTGACATTCTTCACTCCTCCTACCACTGCGTCTATGCAGCTGTTGAGCTTGGGAAGCATGCCTCCTCCGATATAGCCCGACTCGAGAAGCGTCCTTGCTTCCGTGATGTTCATCCTCGGGATAAAAGATGAGGGATCATTTATATCCCTGTATATTCCCTTGATATCCGTAAGAAATGCCAGCTTCTCCGCCTTGAGTGCCTTTGCTGTCGCACAGGCTGCGTCATCGGCATTTATATTGTAGGTCTGATAATTATCATCCATGCCTATAGGTGCTATAACCGGAAGAAAGTCATCCTCGAGCAGATGCTCTATTATAGTGGTATCCACCTCTGTGATATCACCTACAAATCCGATATCCTCGCCATCCGAGAGCCTCTTCCTGACCTTGAGCAGTCCGCCGTCCTTGCCGGATATACCGCACCCCTTGATCCCGAGACTCTCTATCATGGCCACAAGCTCTTTATTCACCCGGTTCAGCACCATCTCCGCTATCTCCATGGTATCTTCGTCCGTAACACGGAGTCCGTTTACAAAGTGAGGCTTCATACCAACCTTTTCTATCCAGCGGCTTATCTCCTTGCCGCCGCCATGCACTATGACAGGCTTGAATCCGACCAGCTTCAAAAGCGTAGCATCCTTTATCACGCTCTCTTTTATCGTATTGTCGGACATAGCCGATCCGCCGTACTTTATGACTATTATCTTCCTGTTAAACTCCCGGATGTAGGGCAGTGCCTCTATCAGTACAGATGCCTTATCCTGCAGTGTTTTCATGTCTTTGTCGTTCATATCTTCGTCCTTGTCACATTATCACTGTATTTTCAACTTATGATTATAGTTTTGGCACATTGAATGTGCAAGGGGAATTTTGTTACTGTTCACACCTTGCAGGTGCTCACAGCAACCGGATTTGCCCAATATAATTGCCTACGGCAAGGGGCAAATCCTTGTATCGGCTTCTGTAATCTTTTTCACGCTCAGCGCAGCTAGTGCGCAGAGCTCTAGTGCGCAGAGCTGTCTGAACAGTAACGTAATTTTACCTTAGACGATGGGGATACGGGTGGAGATATGCGTTAATGATGTCAACAGTACTGCGGGCTTCAGCTGCGGTAGTCTGCGTTGATGTTCACATACTCATGCGTAAGATCACATCCCCACGCAGTAGCTTCTTCCGAGCCCTCCTTCATATCACAGGTAATGACTACCTCTTCATGCTTAAGCAGGGCAGTAGCCTCCTCTTCGGAGAAAGGCTGCCCGCTTCCGTCATGGTATAGATTTATGCGGCTGCATCCCTCGGCATCAAAAAAGATATCAAGCCTTTCGGGATCAAACTGTGCTCCCGAATACCCCATGGCACAGAGTATCCGTCCCCAGTTCGCGTCATTTCCGTAAAAGGCTGCCTTTGTAAGATTTGAAGTGATGACAGACTTGGCCAGTATCCTTGCCTTATCCCTGTCCGATGCATGCACTACATGGCATGTGATAAGCTTTGTCGCACCTTCGCCGTCTCCGGCAAGCTGTATGGCAAGCTCCCTTGTCACATGGAAAAGAGCCTCCCTGAAAGCATCATAGTCTGCGCCTTCAGATATGATCTCCCTATTTCCCGCTTCACCGTTGGCAAGCACGAGAAGAGTATCATTCGTGGAAGTATCACCATCCACCGATATCATGTTGAAGGTGTCGGGTACAACCTGTGACAGTGCCTGCTGAAGCATTTCCTTTGATATTTTAATATCTGTCGTTATGTATCCCAGCATGGTGCACATATTCGGATGTATCATGCCGGAGCCCTTTGCCATGCCTCCGAGCGTTACCGTCTTGCCGTCTGCGGTAAATGTAACCGCGCATTCCTTCGGATGGGTGTCGGTAGTCATGATCGCCTGTGATGCCGTATGCGCCGACTCTCTGCTGTCCGAGAGTATGCCTGCCAGCCTTTCCACGCCATTCAGTATGGCTGTCATATTGAGCTGTGGTCCTATGACCCCCGTGGAGCCTATCAGCACCTCATCCCTGTCTGTCCCGAGACACTCCGCAGCCTTAGATGCCGTCTCTTCGCAGAGCTTAAGTCCCTCTTCGCCCGTACCTGCATTTGCTATGCCGGTATTTACAACCACCGCATGAACCGGCCTGTCTGTCTCTCTCACTATCCTGCGATCCCAGAGTACCGGAGCTGCCTTGACCACATTACTCGTAAACGTGCCTGCGGCCACACAGGGCTTTTCCGAATATACCATGGCCATATCCAGTCTGTTTTCGTATTTTACTCCTGCAGCATATCCTGCAGCCTTAAATCCTTTTGCAGCCGTTACACCGCCGTCCACCGTCCTCATATCCATAGCCCGTCCGCTGCTAAACCTTTCTCTGTTGATATCTACTCGTTAAACTTAACAATGTTTTCGGTATTCAGGGTAAAGTCGTAATAGTTAAGGTCGTCCCTTTCGGTCCATCCGATCTCTTTCCAAAAGGCATTTCCCACATCATTATGCGTGAAGGCTATGAGTGCGACCTTATTGATGCCCTCATCCTGCAGCGCTTTCATACATCTGACCACCATTGCCTTTCCTATACCGCGTTTGCGATATTTCTCCTCCACACAGACATGGTAAAGTGTGGCACGTCTTCCGTCATGACCGCAGAGTATGGCTCCCACGATATGCTCATCCTCTGTCGCTACAGTAGAAAGCCCCGGATTTCTTGCTATAAACTTCTCCACGCCCTCCCTTGAGTCATCTATGCTCCTTATCGCAAATCCTCGTATCGTATGCCACAGCGCCCTTACGGCCTCGTAGTCCGAAGAACGCATCTCCCTTATCTCCATTACGGCACCATAGGGATCATGTCTATCCCTTCCTCTTCCGCAAATCCGAACATTACGTTGAAGTTTTGTACTGCCTGAGAGGCCGCTCCCTTTTCAAGATTATCAAGTGCTCCCATCATTATGATATTGCCTGTGCGCTCATCGATCCTGAAATTCACATCGACATAATTGCTCCCCTCGACAAACCTTGTCTCCGGACACATATCCTTTTTAAGTACGCGTATGAACCTCTCTCCGGCATAATATCTGTCATAAGCCGACCTGACCTCGTCATATGAGTAGGATGTACCGTCAGGCTTTTTCAAAAGACGTGCTGTCTCAGTCGCAAGTATCCCCCTGTGCATCGGGATCAGATGAGGTATAAACTGCAGTGTGACACTGGCTCCGTAAGCATATCCGAGCTGCTCCTCTATCTCGGGTGTATGCCGGTGAGTCGTCACTCCATATGCCTTAGCCGATTCATTCACCTCGCAGAAAAGATTGGCTACCTTCGCTCCCCTGCCTGCACCGGACACCCCCGACAACGCATTTATCACAAGTGAATCCTTGTCGATCATATGCTCCTTCATGAGAGGATAAGCTGTGAGAATGGAGCAGGTGGTAAAGCATCCGGGATTGGCAAGAAGCCTTGCGGTCCTGATCTGCTCCCTGTTCACCTCGGTAAGCCCATACACCGCTTCGGGAAGAAGCTCCGGTGAATGATGCTCTATACCGTACCACTTCTCGTAGATCGCGACATCCTTTATACGGTAATCCGCAGACATATCTATAAAGCGGCATCTGTCCAGTATGTCTTGTGTCAGTATCCCCTGAAGATAGCCCTGCGGGGTAGCCGTAAATATCACATCCACATCATCTGCCATTTCAGCGATGCTTATATCAGAGCAATCCTTTTCGATCACCTCAAAGAGATTTCTGTATATATCCTCATACTGCTGTCCGACAAAGCTCTTTGACACGAGCCACTTTATCTCGACATCCCTGTGTCCTAAAAGAAGTCTCGCTATCTCTGCGCCCGCGTATCCGGTAGCGCCTATTATACCAATCTTTACCATGCCATCATCTCCAAATCCACTATTGCAGGTGCTCACAGTAACCAAAATGCTTCATCCGGCAATGCGATGCATAGTGCCATCTGTCAGCTCTTTTTACGACGCTTTGCCGCTACGCTTTTAGCTGCTGTCTTTGCCTTGCCTGCAGTACTCTTTGCCTTTGCTCCGGCCTTTTTAGCCACGACCTTTGCCTTCGCCTCTGCCTTCTTTACGGTACTCTTTGCCTTGACCGCAGTGCTCTTTGCCGCGGTCCTTGTCCTGCCTGCCGTAGTCTTTGCCTGCTTCTTTGCCTTTGCGGCTGCTTCCTTTGCGGTAAGCTTCGCTGTAGTGACAGCCGTAGGAGATTTTTTATGAGCCCTTCCGGCCTTTCCCTGCATCTTGAGTGCCCTTACCCATGTAGACAGACCAAACAGAGTGATGAAGCCCGAAGCATCCTTGTGATCATATAGATCACCGGTCGTAAAGCTCGCGATATCTTCATTGTAAAGCGAGTAGGGAGATGTCTCGCCTGCCTTGATTATATTGCCCTTGTAGAGCCTGAAGGTCACCTCACCCGTGACATACTCCTGTGTAGACTTGATAAATGCCACCAGAGCGTCTGTGAGAGGAGTGAACCACTTGCCCTCATAAAGAGTCTGCGCGAGCTCTTCTCCGACCTTCCTCTTTACTCTCATAGTCTCGCGGTCGAGTATCAGCTCCTCGAGCTGCTCATGGGCTGCATAAAGGATAGTTCCTCCGGGTGTCTCATATACGCCGCGGCTCTTCATACCCACTACCCTGTTCTCCACTATGTCAATGATACCGATACCGTGCTTACCGCCGAGTACATTCAGGGTACGGATGATATCCGACACCTTCATTTTCCTGCCGTTTACCGAAGTGGGTACACCCTTTTCAAATGTCATCGTGACATACTCACCCTTGGCGGGAGCCTTCTCGGGAGCGACGCCGAGCACGAGCAGCTTGTTGAAATTCGGCTCTGATGCCGGATCTTCAAGCTCCAGTCCTTCATGGCTTATATGCCATATATTCCTGTCGCGGCTGTATGAATTGGAAGCCGAGAAGGGGAGTGTGATGCCATGCTCTCTTGCATACTCTATCTCCTCCTCGCGTGAATTCATGGTCCAGTGCGGGTCTCTCCATGCGGCGATGATATCCAGATCCGGTGCGAGAGCCTTGATGCCGAGCTCAAACCTGATCTGGTCGTTGCCCTTACCGGTAGCTCCGTGACAGATAGCCGAAGCTCCCTCCTTTCTTGCCACCTCTACAAGCCTCTTTGCGATGATCGGACGAGCCATGGAGGTGCCGAGCAGATACTTGTTCTCGTAAACAGCATGCGACTGCACGCAGGGTACTATCACATCATCGCACATCTCATCGGTGACGTCCTCGATATAGAGCTTTGCGGCTCCGGATGCGAGCGCTCTCTCCTCCAGTCCGTCAAGCTCCTCTCCCTGTCCGCAGTCTATGCAGCAGCAGATGACCTCGTAGTCATAATTCTCCTTTAACCAGGGGATGATGACGGTGGTGTCCAGTCCGCCGGAATACGCCAATACTACCTTTTCCTTCTTAGCCATAATGATATCTCCTTATAAAAAAATAAATAATATTATCAGAATGAAACTATGATACCGCCATCGGCGGCATAGAGCGTACTCACTCCTCTGGTGTCGAGTATCATTGTCTTTTTGAACTCCATCCTTGAGATGAAATCAGCCATAACTCCCACAGCACGTTCATAACAGTTGCAGTGATTGATGATAAGTATACGCTCCTTCGTGTCTTTGAGCCCCTCCAGCGAGATCTCTACCATTTTCTTAAGGGCACTTTTGATCCCTCTCTGTATCGAGGCAGCCTCTACTACCCCGTTTACACCCTTGCACACCGGCTTCAGACTCAGAATATTTGCCGCAAAGGCCTTGGTATTGGAGAGCCTGCCGTTCTTTCTAAACACATCAAGTGACTCGAGCACGAAATACGTGTTCATACCTTTGATAAAACACTCGGTCTCTTCTACTATCTCCTCATAGCTTTTGCCCTGTTTATAAAGCTCTGCGGCTTTGAGGGCAACCTGAGCCTCACCGCCCGAGGCACTCTTAGAATCAAATACATATATCTTCTTATCCGTACCGTGCTCTTCCTCATAGAGATCCTTTGCAAGCATGGCAGTATTGTATGAGCCTGACAGAGCGGATGAAAGTGTAACCACAAAGACACAGTCCTCATCTCCTTCATAGGCACTCAGATACTTTTCCGGTGAGGGACAGGCAGAGCGCGGTACACTCTTACACTCTGATACCATATGAAGAAAGCTTTTCTGCTCGAAGTGCTCATCATCTATTACCGTCTGCTCTCCCAGCATCAGGATGAGCGGCACATTGACGCATCTCACTTCCTTTTTCAGCTCCTCCGGAAACTCGCAGCAGCTGTCTGCTACAATCTTTATTGTCATCACCCTTCTCCTATCTTAAAAATAATACCTGGCATTTTTCTGCTGTCCTGTCAAATACCTCCCTCGCCATCGCGTGATCGGCAAATATATCCATGACAAGCAGTACCGGAAATTCCTTTTGGAATACGTTCTTTATCCTTACATACTCATGACCGGCCTCCTCGGTAGCCGCGATTATATATTTCCTCGCTCCTCTTATGACAGTAAGCTGGCTTCTCTCGCCATCCACCCTTTTCTTAAAATTCTCCAGCGTATCCGATGCAGCTCCCAATCTGTCCGCATCCTTGGAAACCTCTTTTATCTGTTCCTTTATCCCGCTGTCTACGGTAAGCGCATCCTCATATGCCTGTCTGCACTCATCCGCCACCTGCCTCAATCTGTCTGTCTTATCTTCCTGTCTCCTGCGCCAGCGCCGCCTGAGATAGAACACCACGAGCGCAAAGAGCATCAGCAGAAATCCGTCATATATAGTATCATATGAGCCGTTCACCGCGCCCGGTATCTCAAATCTGAATACCACTCCGGCAAGTATCAGAAGCAGTCCTCCCGCTATACAGATGACGGAAAGTATAAGACTTAATATATGGCTGTTCTGTTTCTTTCCGTTACTGCCTTTATTGAGCTTCTCCTCGGCCTCGTCCATAAGCATCTTTTTTTCGTCTACCAGCTTTTCGACCTCGGTCTCCTGCTCTCTGAGTATCTTTACCTCGTCGCTCTTTTGCTGGCAGTATTTAAGATCCGCCTGCAGATCATACAGCTTTTGCTCTTCCTTGTATCTTGCCTCTTCTACGACTCTCGTACCGCCTCTGGTGAGTCTGGTCTCTGCCCTTGCAAGGGCATCCAGAGCCTTATTTGATATAAATCTGTCTTCCTCGGCATTGATCAGCGACATCAGCAGATTGCGGTCATGCATGGAGTGGTCGTCAAAGCTGCTGCCCTCAATGATCGTGGCATTGCGCACATACTGGTCTCTCGTCACTCCGAGAAGGAACGCCGGATCAAAGGTCTGCTGTCTGCCGTCAGATGCGCTTACGAAGGACATGGTGTCCATACTCTCATCTGTCGCAAAGCTTCTGGTTACCGTATATTCGTTACCCTCCACTGATATCGTCATGGAGCCTCCGAAGGCTCCCCCGTCACGCGGAGCATAGAGTCCCCTGAGCTTTTGCTGCCCCGTAAGGCCAAACAGCATGGCGACTACAAACTCCGCTACTGCCGATCTGTCCCATACGGTACCGATCTCCTTGATATTCATCCCCGGTGATAAAAGGTAATCTATATTTCTCAGATTTCCGAACCCATCTATATGGATGCTTACTATCCTCAAAATATGTCTCCTCCCGAAATAGCCGTGATCCCGGCTCTTATTATCTCTTTCTTAAGCTCAAGCGATTCGTTTCCCTCGCTAACCCGTCTTATAAACCTTTCACGTAAGGTGTTTTCCGTGATCCCGTCCACGGTAATGTCGAAATCAACATCCGTATCCGTGACCGCTACGGCAAAAAACTCTCTCGCCAGCGTCTTCTGCAGCAGCTTATCGTCAATGATGTGATCCAGATCCATACGCCCGACCAGGTTTACATGCACCATTGCCGCGCCGTTTATCCCTCTTTGAAGACTGAGTCCGTGCCTCGCATTGTCAGCCACCTCATCCACACTCACAGCGCCTGTGACATCTACATCTATCTCGTAGCAGAGTCTCTTGCCGCTTCTCACAAATACCGGTGACAGCTGCCCATTGCTCACATATATCTCTATAAATCCCTTATTTCCGCCCTCTTCAAAGGTAAGCGCTTCGAGCGATCCCGGAGCGCAATAATACCCGCCGCCCTTCAGATCTCCATGCCTGTATGTCCTTTCAAGTCCGATACCGAGGTATGCTATGCCGCGCTCCTCAAATCCGCGCAGCTGTGACACTCCGGAGGCAACGACTATGTTGGTCTGCTTTTCATCCAGAAGCGGAAGCTTGGAGGCATCATAGACCCCGTAAATGTCCACATTATCTATTGTGATCTTTTTATCAAGCTCACTGAATATCCTGAAATTCTCAGGCAGGTTTTTCTCTCCGCTGAAGTAGGCAGTCTCATAAGAAGATCCCGGAAGCAATGCAAAAATAATGTCAGGATTGCTGCGAACAGTCTTATAAACCATATCAATAGTGTGTCTTGAGATATGCTCGGCATCGATAAGACCGCCGGTGATGAGTATCGCCCTCACACCCTCAGCAGCGGCAAACTCCACCATATTGGAAAAAGCCGTGATGAGCTCCTGCTTTCTGGTCGCCGATTTCTCCTGCGTCAGTATGTCGCCGAACGGTATATCAAGATGTATGTCTGAGCAATGTATGAACCTCACTACTGTGCTGCCCCCTCCATAATATTAATATCCGATGCCGCGGCTCCGGCAGCCGCCTGCTCAAGTGCCTGCGCCGCCAGTGCCTGTGCCAGGGCATCATCGGTTCCGGCTGCTGTATCTTCAGCGTTGTCCTGAACCGTCTGAGTGCTGTCATTATCTGTAGCCGCACCGTTTGTCAGACTCCTTCTGGATCTCTCGGCATATTCGGAATCCGCCATCTCGTTGACTATCTTACTGTATATCTGCGTAGCGTGTACGCTGTCTCCCGACTCCTTATAGCTCTCCGCAAGATAGTACCATGCCTCATCGCTGCCCGGATCTATCTCGGTCGCTCTCAAAAGATCCGCTATCGCCGACTGGTATTCATCATTGGACAGCGCCTCGCGTCCGCGGTCTATGTAGGTGGCTGCGGCTTTGGATGCGACCTCTCCTCTCAGATATCCGTACAGATTTCTGAATGATTCCGAATATATGGCAGGATCGAGCGTGACCGCATTGCTGCTCACCCCTATGGAAGCTATCGCGCTGTTCTGCGAGATGCTGTCTCCGAAGATGCTCTCGAGCTTCGCCTCGGTCTCCAGCACGTCATCCGGCTCCATCATATAATTAAGCGCGGCATCGGACAGATGATCGTAGCGTTCCTCCATACCGGAGCTTCCCGTAAGCTCATCTATCTGCGCCTTCACCGTATCGTTTTCACTCTGCAGAGCCTCTATCCGCTTATCCTGCTCCACCAGGTCGGCATTCTTCGCGGTAAGCTCATCACTCACCGCCTTGAGCTGATCGTTCATCTGATTCGAAACCGCACGCACCCTTGCCGGCATCACGAGGAAGAACATCAGAGCGCATCCTATCGCTACGCCTATTATCAGGCTGATGACACCCGAGATGCCCTTGCTCTCACCTGTATTAATGGGCTGTATGATCGTCTCATTACCACTCATATAGGTAAATGAATCCGATGCGGTCACACTCTTCTTCTTTGAGCTGACTGTGCTCTCATCCGAATATCTCGCCCTAATACCCTCCTCTGCCTCTCTAAGATAATAGAGTATACGGGTATTGTTGCAGTCTATCTTTGAAGCGAGCGTAAGTATGCGCCAGGCTCGCTTGTATTCCTCCGACTCCAGATACAGAAGTCCCAGCAGCTCATAGGCAATTACCAGATTCGGGTTCATCTGGAGCACCTTCTTGAGCTGTATCACGGCAAGATCGAGGCTTCCCTGCTTCGCATAAAGCAATGCCTGATTATACTTTTTTATGGACTGATTGATCGTCGTCAGTCTGCTCGGATTGCTCTGAACCTCCTCCATGAAGTCATCTGCTATGTTCTTCTCGGGTTTGATGTTCTTGCTCACCACCCACTCGGTAAGCGCAGCGACAGCCTCACCCATTTCGAAATAGACAAGACCCAGCAGGTTTCTGGCATCCACATTCATGCGGTTGAGCTTTAAACAGGCGCGAAGCGACAGTACCGCGCCCGAAAGGTCGCGTACCTTCGCTTTTACCAAACCGTCATTATAGTACTGATTGGAAAGCCGTACTATCCGTCTGTAATCCTTTATATCCGCACCGCAATTCGTGCAGAAATTATTTACGGTAAGCTCACACCCGCAATTAAAGCATCTCAAAATATTTCCTCTGCGATCAAACCCTTGTGGTTGCTGTTCTGTTCTTTTCTTCGAGCTGTACGATCAGATCGACCATATCCGTCACATCCAGAGCTCTTATCGCGCTCTCGGCATCCTCTACCTCAGGTGACGGATGAAACTTTTTAAGCTCTTCCTCAAAATCTATCATAGTCTGTTTCCGATACCTAACCTTTCAAAGAAGCTATACGCTCCTCAACCTCACTCATCATCTTCTCGTAGGCTGCAAGCTTTTCCTTTTCCTCGGCTATCTTGCTCTCCGGTGCCTTTGACAGGAATTTTTCATTTGACAGCATCGCATTGGAACGCTTCAGCTCACCCTCGAGTCTTTTGCGTTCCTTCTCAAGACGCTCTATCTCTTCACTGATATCCACAAGCTCCGCAAGCGGTATATATACCGTAGCGCTGCCTGTAACGACTGATACCGCATCATCCGGTATGCCCTTTTTATCGGACTGATACGTTACAGACGGTGCATTTACGAGAGCCTTGAAATATATCTCTCCTGTCTTAAATGAGTCAAGCACTCCGTCCTTATCCGATACCACAGTGACATCGGCAGCCTTCTTCGGAGGCACATTCATTGAAGAGCGCACATTTCTCACACCCTTTACGGCCTCCTTTATCATCTCTATGCTCCTCTCATCGGATGCATAATTCAGAGACTCATCATAAACGGGCCATGCCGATATCATGATCGACTCATCCATGCCGGCATCAGCCGTTTCCTCTTTCATTGTGCAGTAGATCTCCTCGGTCACAAACGGCATATATGGATGCAGCAGCTTCAAGGACGTGATGAGTGCCTTTTTAAGCGTATACAGTGCCGCATTCTGAGACTCGGCATCATCGGTATTGTAGAGTCTCGGCTTTACCATCTCTATATACCAGTCACAGAGCTCATTCCATATAAAGTCATATATCTTTGCTGCGGCTACTCCCAGCTCAAACTTCTCCATGTTGTCGGTGACTTCCTTTACCACGGTGTTGACCTTGGAGAGTATCCAGCGATCCACCGGCGCGAGGCTGTCCTCCGCAGGATCGGTCACTGTCTTGCCGTCCATATTCATAAGGATGAACCGGGACGCGTTCCATATCTTGTTGGCAAAGTTGCGTGCTGCTTCAACCTTTTCATAGGAGAATCTCATGTCATTGCCCGGCGCATTACCGGTGATGAGCATGAAGCGGAGCGCATCCGCACCATACCTGTCTATGACCTCAAGCGGGTCTATGCCGTTGCCAAGAGACTTTGACATCTTGCGTCCCTTTTCATCACGCACCAGACCGTGGAAGAGGACTGTCTTAAACGGCTCTCTGCCCATATGCTCGTATCCTGAAAAGATCATCCTGATGACCCAGAAGAATATGATGTCATATCCGGTGACAAGGACATCGGTGGGATAGAAATACCTGAGCTCCTCCGTATCCTCCGGCCAGCCTAATGTAGAGAACGGCCAGAGTGCGGATGAGAACCATGTGTCCAGAGTGTCCGGATCCTGTGTCAGATGCTCATGTCCGCACTCGGGACAGACATCCGGCTTTGTCCTTGATACTGTGAGCTTACCGCATTTTTCGCATGTATACGCAGGTATGCGGTGTCCCCACCACAGCTGTCTGGATATGCACCAGTCCCTTATGTTGTCGGTCCAGTTGTGATAGGTCTTTTCCATGCTTTCGGGAATAAGTCTTATCTCTCCCTTTTTCACACCCTCTACCGCGGGACGGATCAGCTCATCCATCCTTACGAACCACTGTTCCTTTACAAGAGGCTCTACCGTGGTATGGCATCTGTCATGCGTACCCACATCATGTGAATAGTCTTCTATCTTTACCAGGAGCCCCATCTTATCGAGCTCCTCCACTATGGCCTTCCTTGCCTCGTATCTGTCCATACCGGCATACCTGCCGCCGTTCTCGTTTATCGTACCGTCATCATTCATTATGTTTATGACGGGCAGATCATGCCTTTTCCCTACCTCAAAGTCGTTGGGATCGTGTGCGGGAGTGATCTTCACGACACCCGTACCGAACTCCATGTCTACATAGTCATCGGCTACCACGGGCATCTCCCTGTCCATGATAGGCAGCATGACCTTCTTTCCGATCAGATCCTTATATCTCTCATCGTTCGGATTTACAGCTACAGCTGTATCACCAAGCATAGTCTCGGGACGTGTGGTCGCAAACTCCAGATAATCATCAGTTCCGATGATCTGATACTTGATATGCCACAGGTGGCTCGGCTGGTTCTGATATTCCACCTCGGCATCGGATATTGTGGTCCGGCATACCGGGCACCAATTCACCATCCTATGTCCCTTGTATATCAGCCCCTTATCATACAGACGGGCGAAAACCTCGTTTACGGCTTTATTACAGCCCTCG
The DNA here is from genome assembly GCA_905235585.1 of uncultured Lachnospiraceae bacterium. Taxonomy (GTDB): domain Bacteria; phylum Bacillota; class Clostridia; order Lachnospirales; family Lachnospiraceae; genus NK4A144. The sequence goes on from CAJOME010000053.1 coordinate 18,953, forward strand.
TCCATCGTAAATCTCTCTCTGTCCCAGTCACATGAAGAACCGAGCTTCTTGAGCTGGCTTATGATCCTGCCGCCGTACTCCTTCTTCCACTCCCAGCACTTCTCAAGAAAAACGTCTCTTCCCAGATCCTTCTTGGTAATGCCCTGCTCCTTCAGCGTATTTATTATCCTGACCTCGGTCGCTATGCTCGCGTGATCTGTCCCCGGCTGCCAGAGCGCATTGTACCCCTGCATCCTCTTAAATCTCGTAAGGATATCCTGCATGGTATTGTCGAGCGCATGTCCCATATGGAGCTGTCCGGTGATGTTGGGAGGCGGCATTACTATCGTGAAGGGTTTTTTGGATCTGTCTGCCTCTGCATGGAAGTATTTATTGTCGACCCATTTCTGATATAGTCTCTCCTCTATACCGCTGGGATCGTAGGTTTTAGCGAGTTCTTTGCTCATGTGTACACAATTCTCCTAATTTAATACATAGTTGGTTAGATTATAGAATTATGTAAAGCTTTCGTCAAGATAGCGTTATATGTTGGATAATATGTATTTTCAACCGCGGCTACACATTCACTAAACTCACTGTTCGTGCCAAAGAAGCCCTCATAACGCACGCGTGTCGCCTGCGTC
>CAJOME010000054.1 GCA_905235585.1 uncultured Lachnospiraceae bacterium
GCCTACGTTTTTTGACACGAACTCTCAGGCAAGCATTCTGCGCATAAGACCAGTTATTTTGCGAACGCTATACTAGTGCGCAGAGCTGTCTGAACAGTAACAAAATATCATCTGAAAGACGTAAAAAGGAGTACAAATTATGAATGAAACAGGAAGGTTCGGACCGTACGGCGGTCAGTATATCACCGAAACACTGATGAATGCCGTATTGGAGCTGGATGAAGCATATAAAAAGTACAAGGATGATCCGTCCTTTAAGGATGAGCTAAGGTCTTTGTACAGGGACTATGCAGGGCGTCCGTCTCTGCTTACATATGCGGAAAAGATGACCCGGGATCTGGGCGGAGCCAGGATATACCTGAAGAGAGAAGATCTGAATCATACGGGATCCCACAAGATAAACAATTGTCTGGGACAGGTGCTGCTGGCAAAGAAGATGGGCAAGACACGTATCATAGCAGAGACCGGTGCCGGACAGCACGGAGTGGCTACGGCTACGGTATGCGCTCTGCTCGGCATGGAATGTGAGATATTCATGGGCGAGCTCGATACCGAAAGACAGGCTCTGAATGTGTACCGGATGGAGCTCCTCGGGGCAAAGGTAAATGCGGTAAAGACGGGCACAAGGACGCTTAAGGATGCCGTGAATGAGACGATGAGAGAGTGGACGAGCAGGATAGCGGATACGCACTACTGTCTCGGGTCTGTCATGGGTCCGCATCCTTTTCCCATGATGGTGAGAGATTTTCAGAAGATAATCGGAGAGGAGATCAGAGAGCAGATGATGCAGGCAGAGGGCAGGCTTCCGGATGCCGTACTTGCCTGTGTGGGAGGCGGCTCCAATGCAATGGGGGCATTCTATGATTTCATACCTGATGAGAGCGTACAGCTCATAGGCTGCGAGGCGGCAGGCGAAGGTGCGGATACGCCCCGTACCGCAGCCACCATAGCTACCGGCAGGGTCGGGATCTTTCACGGCATGAAGTCTCTCTTCTGTCAGGATGAGTACGGGCAGATAGCACCGGTATACAGCATCTCGGCAGGTCTTGATTATCCGGGGATAGGTCCCGAGCATGCTGAGCTCTACAGGAGCGGCAGGGCACAGTATATCCCTGTGACAGACGAGGAAGCGGTGCAGGCATTTGAATATCTTTCAAAGACCGAGGGGATCATACCCGCGATAGAAAGTGCTCATGCGGTCGCGCACGCAATGAAGCTGGCACCTGAAATGGGTAAGGATAAGATCATAGTCATAAACATATCAGGCAGGGGTGATAAGGATGTGGCTGCCATAGCCAGATACAGAGGGAGGGATCTCCATGATTAAGATAAGCGAGGCTTTTAAGAACGGCAAGGCATTTATTCCCTTTATCACGGGAGGCGATCCGGATCTGGATACTACGAGAGAGCTGATACTTGCGATGCAGGAGGCCGGAGCGTCTCTTATCGAGATAGGAGTCCCTTTTTCGGATCCGATAGCTGAGGGACCCGTGATACAGGCGGCAGATGACAGGGCGCTTGCCGGAGGCTGTACGACCGACAGACTGTTTGATATGATTGCATCCGTAAAGGAAGAGATGCATATACCGATGGTTTTTATGACATATATTAATCCGGTATTCTCATATGGTCAGGAGAGATTTCTGGACAGATGTGTCGAGTGCGGCATATCAGGGCTTATAGTGCCCGATCTGCCCTATGAGGAAAAAGGAGAGCTGCTGGATAGCTGCCACAGTCACGGCATAGAGCTGGTATCAATGATCGCACCCACATCGGAAGACAGGATACGCACGATAGCGAAAGAGGCGGAGGGCTTTCTTTACTGCGTATCATCGCTCGGAGTGACAGGAGTGCGGCAGAGCATCACGACGGATATAGGCTCCATGATAAGGATGGCAAGAGAAGTGACCGACGTGCCATGCTGCGTGGGGTTTGGTATATCCACCCCGGAACAGGCGAAGGAGATGGCAGGTAAATCCGACGGAGCGATAGTCGGCTCGGCTATAGTAAAGATCATTGCCGAGCATGGCAGGGACTCAAAGAAATACGTTTATGATTACGTAAAGAAAATGGCGGAAGCGGTGCATACGTGAAGACATCATGGGACTATTGAGAGACTTTCTTGATCCTAAAAAGAGGGGCGCTATCCGATTTGGGGAGAAGCCATGACATAGGAGGCAGAGCCTTTATTTACGGTTATAGAGGAGTTCGTGATATTCATGAGCTCCTTTATTATTTTGTCATACGACTCTTCCGGCACGGCAAGCCGGTACTCCACCTTGTCGGTGTAGAGAGCATCAAGCCTTGAAACGGCATTGTGACCGATAAAATGATCTATTGAACCCGTATATGTGTAGTCGAAGGAAACGGTAAAATTTCTCATGAGAGACATTTCAGCGATCCCTGCGTCCGACAGGGCAGCCTTAGCCGCATCGGTGTAGGCACGTACCAATCCGCCGGTGCCAAGGAGGGTACCGCCGAAATATCTTGTGACAACGATCACCACATCCTTAAGCCCGGCACCATCTATTACCTCTAACATGGGCTTGCCCGCAGTCCCTGACGGCTCGCCGTCATCGGAGGAATGTATGGTATCGGGCGCACCGTCTTTTCCCCTGATGATGTATGCGCTGCAATGATGCTTTGCGTCATGATATTTTTTTCTTTCGGATGCAAGGAAAGCCTCCGCTTCTTCGGAAGAGGATACTGCCCTTAAAGCCCCTATGAATTTGGAGCGTTTTACCTCTACAACGGCATCGCCGTCTTTTTTGATAGTAAGATAAGATTGTTTCATATATCAAATATACCACATACCTTGATTTTTCACTCCGAAAAAGTTAGAATAACGTTTGGCTTTTTAGACAGAATCCTTCAGGAAAGGTGGTGGTAAATATGACATCTGACAGTCCTTATCATGAACGCATATACCACTATTTTTTTAAGGAGAGATTTTGTTATGGAAAGAGAAAAGATAGATCAGCTCATAGAAGAGAAAAAATACAATGAGCTTCGTAAAATACTCACTGACCAAAATGAAGCAGATATAGCTTCGATCCTGGAGGAAGTTCCCAAGGAAGAGAGACCGCGTATATTCCGCCTGTTGAAGAAGGACATGGCAGCGGATGTCTTTTCGTTTCTTCCCACCGATATAGAGCAGGAGATAATAACATCGCTTACCGATACCGAGGCGGCAAATGTCATCAACAATCTGATGGCTGATGATGCTACCGACCTTATGGAGGAGATGCCGGCAAATGTGGTGAAGCGGATACTGGCGCATACTACGGCTGAGACCAGACGGGATATCAATCACCTGCTTAAGTTTCCGGATGATTCCGCAGGCTCCATAATGACCGTCGAGTATATGGATCTGAAGGCAAACTGGACCATATCAAAATGCATGGAGCGCATAAGAAGGATCGGTCTGGACTCTGAGACCATATATACCTGCTATGTGGTGGATGATAAGAGGAAGCTGCTCGGGACAGCGGCTCTGAGATACCTGATAATGGCAGATCCGGATGTGACGGTGGGATCCATCATGAATGAGAATGTCATATCCGTGCATACGCTTGACGACCAGGAGGAGGTCGCAAAGCAGTTCCAGAAGTACGACTTTAACTCCATGCCCGTGGTGGATCAGGAGGACAGACTGGTAGGCATCATAACAGTCGATGATATCATGGATATCATTCAGGAAGAGACTACTGAGGATATCGAAAAGATGGCAGCTATCATGCCGACCGACCAGCAAAAGCCGTATCTGAAGCAGTCAGTCATAGATATCTGGAAGAAAAGGATCATATGGCTGCTGTTTCTGATGGTATCGGCGACCTTTACCGGCATGATCATCACAAGGTATGAGGAGGCTCTCGGAGCGTATATCGTATTGACGGCTTTTATTCCCATGCTGATGGATACCTCGGGAAATGCGGGCAGTCAGGCCTCGGTCACGATAATCCGTGCGCTTTCGCTTGACGATATAGAGTTTAGGGATTTTTTCAGTGTGGTTTGGAAGGAGATAAGGGTAGCTCTTCTTACCGGGATCACACTGGCAGCGGCGAATTTTGTAAAGCTTCAGGTGGTCGACAGGGTGTCGGCATCCGTAGCGTTTGTAGTATGCGGCACACTTGTGGTTACTGTGCTCTTTGCTAAGATGATAGGCTCAATGCTTCCTATGGTGTCTAAAAGGGTAGGGCTCGATCCTGCGGTCATGGCATCGCCCTTTATCACTACTATTGTCGATGCGGTATCACTTTTGGTATACTTTAGGTTTGCAACGATCGTTTTAAAATTATAGGAGAAAGAAGGTTAAAGACATGGCGGGTATCACAAAGAATTTTGATTCGAAGGCAGATATCATTCATGCACTCGCTGTTACAGCAGGAGCTACTAAAGAGGATCTTAAAAAGTTTGGCGAGAGCAAATGGGATTCCTCTACAGGTACTTATTACAGTAACGGAAAGATGTTTTCAAAAATGTCTATATTCAGAGCCAAGACATATTTCGCGGATCAGACCGCAAAGTATAACAAGATAGGGACGGCAGAAGCAAAGGAGATGGCGCAGGCTTACGATCTTGCATTCGAGGCTATATGTGCGCTGGAGAAGAACGGATCAGGAGAAAACAGCGATAAAGATGGCACAGAGCAGTGAAAAAATAAGGAATGTGGCGATCATAGCGCATGTCGATCACGGCAAGACCACACTGGTGGATGCGCTTTTAAGACAGAGCGGAGTATTCAGGGAGAATCAGGAGGTCGTGGAGAGGGTTATGGATTCCAACGATCTCGAAAGGGAAAGGGGCATTACGATCCTTTCCAAAAATACTTCGGTGCTCTATAAGGATATTAGGATAAATATCATAGATACTCCCGGACATGCGGATTTCGGCGGAGAGGTGGAGCGCATACTCAAGATGGTGGACGGAGTCGTGCTGTTAGTGGATGCGTTTGAGGGTGTCATGCCCCAGACAAAGTTCGTACTCATGAAGGCCCTGTCACTTGATCTGCCGGTGATAGCCTGTGTGAATAAGATAGACAGAGACGGTGCGAGACCGGATGAGGTAGTGGATGAAGTGCTGGAGCTTCTGATGGATCTGGGCGCGTCGGATGCCCAGCTTGACTGTCCGTTCGTGTTTGCTTCGGCAAAGAACGGTACATCTTCAATGGATGCTGCAGAGCAGGGCGAGGACATGACGGCGCTCTTTGATACGATAGTATCATATATCCCCGCACCCAAGGGAGACCCGGATGCGCCTCTTCAGGTGCTTATCTCCACTATAGACTACAACGAGTACGTGGGACGCATAGGCATAGGCAAGGTGGACAACGGCACGGTAAAGCTCAATCAGGAGGCCGTGATAGTGAACCACCATGACGAGAGCCGCAGCGAGAAGGTAAAGATAAGCAAGCTCTATGAGTTTGAGGGATTGAAAAAGGTGGATGTCGAAGAGGCATCTGTCGGACAGATAGTCGCGATATCCGGTATAGCGGATCTCAAGATAGGTGATACACTCTGCTCTCCCGGGGATCCGGTAGCCATACCCTTCCAAAAGATATCTGATCCTACCATATCAATGAATTTCATGGTAAATGACAGTCCGCTTGCCGGAAAGGAGGGCAAGTATGTCACGTCAAGGCATATCAAGGACAGGCTGCTGAAAGAGCTGAATACTGACGTGTCGCTTAGGATCGAGGAGACTGACTCCACAGATACCTTTAAGGTATCGGGCAGAGGGGAGCTGCATCTGTCGGTGCTCATCGAGACCATGAGACGTGAAGGATATGAATTTGCGGTATCCAAGGCGGAGGTCATATATCAGAAGGATGAGAATGGCAAGACTTTGGAGCCGGTAGAGCTCGCATACGTGGATGTGCCCGATGAATTCTCGGGTACAGTGATATCGTCTCTTTCCGAGAGGAAGGGAGAGCTACTGGGTATGAACTCCATAGCGGGAGGGTATACCAGACTGGAGTTTCGCATCCCGTCCAGAGGGCTGATAGGGTTTAGAGGACCATTTATGACAGATACCAAGGGAAACGGGATAATCAATACGATCTTTGACGGTTATGTACCGTACAAGGGAGATATAGCATACAGGAAGACAGGCTCGCTCATTGCTTTTGAGGCCGGTGAAGCAGTACCCTACGGACTGTTCAACGCTCAGGACAGAGGGGCACTCTTTATAGGACCGGGCACACCGGTATACTCCGGTATGGTGATAGGCTCAAATCCGAAGTCGGAGGATATAGAGGTCAATGTATGCAAGACAAAGCATCTAACAAACACACGCACATCAAGCTCCGATGAGGCGTTAAGACTGGTGCCGCCGGTGATCATGTCACTGGAGCAGTGTCTTGACTTCATTGATAATGATGAGCTGCTTGAGGTGACACCGGAGTCTCTGCGTATAAGAAAGCGTATACTCGATCCCGTACTGCGTAAGCGCGCATCGTTTGCGAAGAAATAAAGCGATCGGTATGCGGGTGAGATTTAATGCATATCAGGATCTGATAGTGGAGTGATAATGAAGGAAAACAAGATGGGCGTAATGCCCGTAAAAAAGCTGATAGTTTCGATGTCCCTGCCGATGATTATCTCCATGATCGTACAGGCGATGTACAATATAGTGGACTCGGTTTTTGTGGCGCAGCTCTCTGAGGAGGCACTCACCGGGGTTACCCTTGCATTCCCTATGCAGAATCTCATGTTTGCCGTAGTCGGGGGCACGGGTGTGGGTATCAATGCCATGCTTTCAAGATCACTTGGTGAAAAAAAGCAGGATGATGCCGACAGTACGGCAGGCAACGGAGTGGTGCTGAATATCATCGCGGCTCTTATCTTTATGGCGTCATCCCTCATGGGGGCGGCAGGAGCCTTTATCGGCACTCAGACCACCGATCCTGTGATAGCGAGAGAGGGGACCACATATCTTTCGATAGTCATGGTACTGTCCATAGGTATGTCCGCGCAGGTCACCATGGAGAGGCTGCTGCAGTCTACGGGACGTACATTCTACACAATGATCACGCAGGCTCTGGGAGCCATCATAAATATCATAATGGATCCGATCATGATATTCGGTCTTTTTGGCTTTCCTGCACTCGGAGTGGCGGGAGCGGCCTACGCTACGATAATAGGGCAGAGCATAGCGGCATCGCTTGCGTTTTTCTTTAATATCACAAAGAATCATGACATACATTTTTCGTGGGGCATACTGAGACTCAGGGCATCGACCGTAAAGAGGATATATTATGTGGGTATACCGTCCATACTCATGATAGCCATCGGGTCTGTAATGACATACCTGCTCAATAAGATACTGAATGTCTTTTCCAGCACGGCGGTAGCGGTATTCGGGGTGTATTTTAAGCTGCAGAGCTTCTTCTTTATGCCTGTATTCGGCCTCAATAACGGAGTGATACCCGTACTTGCGTACAACTACGGAGCGAAGAACAAGGCGAGGATAAATGAAGCCCTAAGGTTTTCAATTACTCTGGCCTTTATCATTATGTGTATAGGCACGCTTGTATTTGAGGCAATACCGGGCGCTCTGTTGACGCTTTTCAAGGCATCGGATGATATGAAGACTATGGGTATCACGGCACTCAGGATCATAGCAGTACACTTTCCCATTGCCGGGGTTGCCATAGCTCTGGGATCGATCTTTCAGGCATTCGGCAGGAGCATTTATTCTCTTATAGTTTCACTCGGCAGACAGATATTTGTGCTGATACCTGTAGCTTATGTACTGAGCCTTTTCGGCAATGTGGATATCGTATGGTGGGCATTTCCCATTGCAGAGCTTGTATCTCTCACGCTTACATTCATATTCTTCAGAAAGCTCAATAAAGAGGTCACGGCTGAGCTGGAGGCAGCGTAAGGATCCGCTGCGTCAGTCTCTCTTGAAAATATCTCTTGTATAGACTTTATCGCTTACATCATCAAGGACTGCGTCGTAGCGGTTTGCTATGATGCAGTCGCTTTTTTTCTTAAACTCATCGAGATCATTTACAACGAGCGAGCCGAAGAAGGTATCGCCGTCCTCCAGAGCAGGCTCATATATGATGACGGTCGCGCCCTTTGACTTCACGCGCTTCATGATACCCTGTATCGAAGACTGACGGAAGTTGTCGGAGCCTGCTTTCATCGTAAGCCTGTATACACCTATCGTCACGTCATGCTCACGGCTGCGGCTCCATGTATCGGAACCGACATAGGCACCTGCCATTTCAAGAACCTTGTCAGAGATATAATCCTTTCTGGTGCGATTGCTGTCCACTATCGCCTGTATGAGATTCTCGGGTACATCCTGATAGTTGGCGAGCAGCTGCTTTGAGTCCTTGGGCAGACAGTATCCGCCGTATCCGAAGGACGGATTGTTGTACTGATCACCTATACGGGGATCGAGACATACCCCCTTTATGATATCCTGTGTCATAAGACCCTTTGTCTCGGCATAGGTATCAAGCTCGTTGAAGTAGGATACACGGAGCGCCAGATAAGTGTTTGCAAAGAGCTTTACGGCTTCGGCCTCGGTGAGCCCCATGATAAGGACAGGCACATCTTCCTTCAGGGATGCCTGTGTGAGCAGCGCGGCAAATTCCTCGGCTCTGCTTTTTGACAGTCTTGGTGATGCCTCTCCGAGTGTGTCGCTTACAGCCTTATCATCTCCTGACGCGTCGTAACCCACAATGATACGCGAAGGGTAAAGATTGTCGTAGAGAGCCTTTGACTCTCTCAGAAACTCCGGGCTGAAAATGATCCTGTCGGTATCGTACCTCTTTCGAACGGACATGGTATACCCTACAGGGATGGTGCTTTTAATGACCATGGTGCAATGATCGTTCACGCTCATTACAAGCTCTATCACCTCTTCGACATGAGAGCAGTCGAAGAAGTTCTTCTTCGGATCGTAATTGGTCGGCGCGGCTATGATGACGATGTCAGCATCCTTATAGGCCGAGGCGCCATCTAGTGTTGCGGTAAGGCGGAGCTCCTTTTCAGAAAGGTATCTCTCGATATATTCATCCTCTATCGGAGATATGCGCTTATTGATCCTGTCTACTTTTTCGGGGATCACATCCACTGCGGTGACTTCATTGTATTCAGATAAGAGCACTGCCATGGACATACCGACATATCCGGTCCCGGCAACAGCGATCTTTTTCATTATCAAACTCCTTATTTAATAGATGATATACATATAATCATACCATAAATTTTAAAAAGGGGCTTGCGTTTTGAGTTAGTGTATGCTAACATACACTTTGTCAGTTAGTTATAGCTAACGGACAATACATACATTTATATTTCTCCTATAACATCGACCCGTTCCGGAGGTGGGATACCGGAACGGGTCTTGTGCTGTCAGCCCTTAATGGGTGATGCTTGCCGTGAGCTTACCTTCAGCCTGAGAACGGTCACAATCGATATTTATCACGTCTCCTTCGCCCGCACCGTCTGACAGTATGGCTCGTGCCGCGAGAGTTTCCACGTTTTTCTGCATATACCGTTTAAGAGGACGAGCCCCGTATACCGGGTCATAGCCACCGTCTGTTATGAACTTCTTAGCCTCATCGGTGAGACTGATGGACAACTGTTTATCCGCGAGTCTCTTATTTGTATCCGCTATGAGCAGCTCGACTATACCGCGTATGTTTGCCTTGGTCAGAGGTCTGAACTCTATTATCTCATCCAGTCTGTTCAGAAATTCCGGTCTGAAGTGAGCGCGGAGCTCGGCATCCACTGCGTCGTGGGCATCGCTGCTGATGCGTCCCGAGTCGTCTATACCGTCAAGCAGATACTGGGAACCTATATTGGAGGTCATGATCAGTATCGTGTTTTTGAAATCAACGGTACGTCCCTGTGAGTCGGTGATCCGCCCGTCATCAAGCACCTGCAGCAGGACATTGAAGACGTCGGGATGAGCCTTCTCTATCTCATCAAAGAGTACCACCGAGTACGGGTGACGGCGTACGGCCTCCGTGAGCTGTCCGCCTTCATCATAACCGACATATCCGGGAGGTGCTCCGATCAGTCTGGAGACTGAAAACTTCTCCATATATTCGGACATATCTATACGTACTATATTGTTTTCATCATCAAAAAGCGCTTCTGCCAGAGCCTTTGCCAGCTCTGTCTTACCTACTCCGGTCGGACCAAGGAAGAGGAAGCTCCCTATAGGCTTGGTAGGGTCTTTTATACCTGCTCTGGAGCGTACAATGGCATCCACTACCTTTTCTACGGCTTCATTCTGCCCTATCACCCTCTTGTGAAGAGTGTCACCGAGATGGAGCACCTTTTCTCTTTCACCTTCATTGAGCTTGGATACGGGTATTCCTGTCCAGCGTGATACGATAGTAGCTATCTCATCCTCTGTGACAGCCTCATGTACCATTGAGATATCTCTGCCATGCAGGGTTTCTTCCGCGTTTTCGAGCTCTTCCCTGAGCTTCGGCAGGTCACCGTACTGAAGCTTGGCGGCCTTTTCGAGATCTCCCTGTCGCTGCGCTATCTGGATCTCATTGTTGACCGATTCTATCTGCTCACGGAGCTCGGACAGCCTGCCGACACTCTGCTTCTCGGTATCCCACTTTGCTTTATCGTTCTGAAATCTCTCGTTGAGCTCCGAGATATCCTTCTGCAGCTCCTCCAGACGCTGCTTTGAGGCATTGTCCTTTTCCTTTTTTAATGCTGTCTCTTCTATCTGCATCTGGGTGAGACGGTGTCTCATCTCATCAAGCTCTGCAGGCATGGAGTCCATCTCCGTCTTGATCGAAGCACATGCCTCGTCGACGAGATCTATCGCCTTATCAGGCAGGAAACGGTCTGAGATATATCTGTGCGACAGTACGGCTGCGGCGACAAGCGCGGAATCGGCGATCTTCACACTGTGATATACCTCATAACGGTCTTTCAGACCACGCAGTATGGATATGGTATCCTCTACCGAGGGCTCGTCCACGAGTACGGGCTGGAAGCGGCGTTCCAGCGCCTTGTCCTTTTCAATATACTCCCTGTATTCATCGAGGGTGGTCGCGCCTATGCAGTGCAGCTCTCCGCGGGCGAGCATGGGCTTTAACATATTGCCGGCATCCATCGCTCCGTCAGTCTTGCCCGCACCTACTATGAGATGCAGCTCATCTATGAAGAGGATGACACGGCCGTCTGACTTTCTTACCTCTTCGAGCACCGCCTTGAGCCTCTCTTCAAATTCTCCTCTGTACTTTGCGCCTGCCACGAGGGCTCCCATATCGAGAGAGAATATCTCTTTATCCTTGAGGGCTTCGGGAACATCACCTGCCACTATCCTCTGTGCGAGTCCCTCCACAGCAGCGGTCTTGCCGACACCGGGCTCACCTATAAGGACAGGATTGTTTTTTGTCTTCCTTGACAGGATAAGGATCATGTTTCTTATTTCGCTGTCGCGTCCTATCACGGGATCAAGCTTTTGCTCTCTGGCTCTTGCCACAAGATTGGTTCCGTATTTTTCGAGGACATCATAAGTGTCCTCGGGATTGTCGGTATTTACGGTCTGGTTGCCGCGGACCTCTGACAGTACCTGCAGGAAGTGGTCTCTGGTAATGCCGTAGTCCTTCAGCACTTCCTTCAGCTCCTTGCCGGGATGCTTTATGACAGAGAGGAAGAGGTGCTCCACCGATACATAGGAGTCTCCCATCGCCTTTGCCTCTTCTGACGCGGACAGCAGTATCTTATTGAGCTCCTGCCCCATAAAGGGCTCTCCTCCCTGTACCTTCGGACGTTTCTCTATGATCTCGAGAATACTGCGTGAGAAGTCCTCCGGATCTATCCACATCTTCTCTACGAGCTTCTTTATCAGAGACTCATCTATCGTGAGCAGTGAATACACGAGATGGGCGGGAACCAATTCCTGATTGCCATAGTCGAGCGCGATCTTCTGACAGTTGTTTACCGCACGTATCGAGTTTTGTGTGAATTTATCTATGTTCATATCCTGCCTCCTCTCTTTGGCTTTGATACTATAATGATGACCCGTCATGACAAAGATCAGGACGGGTCGGAAACAGCTTTACTATCGCTATGAGAGGATATTAACATGCATTGTTAGCACTGTCAAGAGGTGAGTGCTAAAATGATTGTCTTAATCTGATTTACTGTTTATATCACGGCGAAGTCGATCGTAAGGTCATCATATATGCCGACCTGTACCTTATCCTGGAAAGAATAGCAGGTCATATCGAAATCGCTTTCATCGAGACGGTAGACCGTGACAGCTTTTTTGCGCGGATCGACTATCCAGTATTCACGCACTCCTGTCCTCTGGTACAGCTCAAGCTTTGTCAGGTAATCATGCTTTGGATTGCCGGGAGATACTATCTCAATG
>CAJOME010000055.1 GCA_905235585.1 uncultured Lachnospiraceae bacterium
ATCCTTGAGATAAAGCGACATGGCGCTTCTGGTAAAACAGCCTGTTTCCCGGTCTATATACTCGTTTGGGTTTTCCAGCTCGGAATACAAAATGAACATACCGGCGGCAGCGGCAAAGCCTACAAGCAGGAGCTGAGGATTCAGAAACTGTATCGCAGCCGCGACAAGCCAGCACCCCTGCCAGACAAGCATAGCCTTCCTGCGTCTTAGCGGTATGGAATAGCGTCCGACTATCGCCATAGTGATAGTGGAAGCGATAAATATAACCGCAACGGCATATGTGTCCATGGCCGCCGGACCGTATGAATACACGATCCTGCCTTCCATGTAGAAACCAATCTCATTAAAAGCTATCAGTATCTCTCCGACAACAAATACGATACGGTATATCCAGCGAAGCCACTTGCGCCTCTTTGATGCCAGTATCTCAGATGACGCATATTCGAAGCCATGAAATCCCTGATGTACAAGAGACATCAGGTAGAGCTTGCATACCACATTTGTGATGTCGGGAGACAGACCTTTGTATCTGGAATAATAGATCGTTATGATACTGCCTATATCCAGGATCTCGCAAATAAAGCAGGATAACAGCGCAATGAAAAAGAGGCGGCTGTTCGTCACCCGCAGATTCTTTGTTCTGGTAAACAGAGCCAGGATTATGATCAGTATGATAAGCCCTGCGCATTGGAATTCTATATTAAGACTCACTATGTCACTTCCCTGAAAAACCTTTTAGAAAGAGATTATATCATATCTTCTGGCAGGTGCATAATATATTCCCTGTAATCTGCCGGGCGATCAAAACCAGCCAAAGGGCTGGTTTTGTTATATCATATCTGCTGGCAGGTGCATAATATTTGCGCTCTTACACGGCCGGGCGATCAAAACCAGCCAAAGGGCTGGTTTTGTTATATCATATATACTGATATCATTCTATTCGTTTACGACATACATATAATAATTGTCATCATAAAGCCCTTTAATTACATAGCCTTCTTTGCGTGCTCCGCGTATATCGTCCGTATATCATCAAGCTGACCGAGTCCCTCAAGGACAGGTACCACTTCATAGCCTGCTTTCTCAAGTACTGATTTCCACGAGTCATCATCATCTCCTGCCATATCGTTATTGGCATGGTCTCCGGCGACCACCATGAGCGGACGGAGCACTACCCTCGTATAGCCTTTGCCGTCTATGGCCTTCATTACATCATCAAGCGAGGGAGTAGCCTCAACCGTACCTATATAATAGTTCCCGTAGCCCTTATCCTCAAATACCCTCTGCATCTTTGAGTACACCTCATTTGAATCAGCCCCGGTGCCGTGTCCCATAAAGACTATCGCGGTCTTGCCGTCATCATATGACTTTGTAGCCTCATGTACGACATCAGCTACAGCTGAAAAGTCATCATCCGATGTAAGGAGCGGATCACCTACGGACACTTTGTCAAACGCATCCGAATAAGAAGCAACAAGCTCCATCAGATCGTTGTACTCATAGCCTTCCATCAGATGCGTAGGCTGGATTACAAGCTCCTTTACTCCGTTTTTTTCAGCCCTTTCCAGTGCTTCCTCCACATTGTCTATGGTTACATTGTCGCGCTTTTTTACATGATCTATTATGATCTGGCTCGTAAATCCCCTGCGCACCGCCCATTCGGGATATGCATCCGCAAGTGCCTGCTCTATAGCACCTATGGTGAGCCTTCTCGAATCATTAAAGCTCGTGCCGAAGGAAACCACAAGAAGCTCCTTTTCTCCGATCTCGTCCTGATTTCTGGGATCGTCCTTGGAAGCATCCCCGGTCTCGTAGTTTTCTTCGTCTTCCTCTTCCTCTGCTTCCTCAGCAGCCTCTTCCTTCGTCTCACTCACAGACTCCTCTGCCGCGGTACTCTGCTGTCCGTTACCGCATCCCGCGATCAGCATAGCTGTCATCGCCGCTATGAGCATTACCACAATTGTCTTTTTCATCAAAAAATCCTCCTTCATGATACGATCCGGCTTCATACCACAGGGAGGATGTCGTTATATTATCCATGCAAAAATAACCCCTGCACGTTGTATGCAGGATCAGTATCCGCCAACCATCTCCTCGTGGTATAAAGCCTTGTCCGGCAGGTTTCCCGACTTAACGCATAGGCAGGCACATTACAGTATCATACCCTGCGTATCACGGTGACGGGATCGTGCGGGTCTCTCACCCGGCTTCCCTATTATGTCTGTGCTCACCCGTCATCCGACAGCATAGTACTATGGACTACCGGGACTTTCACACAGACCACCGAACAATTTCCTATTGAATTTACCGCCTTATACTAACCCTTGTCCTGCTGCTTGTCAAACCTCTCCGTCAGCAAAAGTGCTCCATCCTTATCTGTACATCGCGTCTTCCCATATATTCATTGATCTCTATTGAATACAGGAGTTTGACTGTTCTCTTTGTCTCCGCCAGCTGCATAAGGGCATTTCCATCCCTAAAGCATACCGCGGATACCGTCCTGCCCGAAGCATCCTTCGCACTGCATCTTAATATGCTGCTGTTTTTGCCTATGAGCTTCATGTTATAAAGTCTTACATCCTTCGCCGCAAAAAGCGGCTTTGTATTTCCCATTCCAAAAGGACCGAGCCTTTCTATATCCTCCGCAAGCTCCGTGCTCACGAAAGAAAAGGGGAGCTGCAGGTCAAATCTGACCTTTATATCAAGATCGCTTTCGGTAAGCCTGCATGTCTGATTGATCCTTTTCCTGAAGTCCTCGGGTGTCACTCCGTCCGCAAGGCTGAGACCCGCTGCCATCCTGTGACCTCCAAACCTGTCAAAGAGATCAGACACTTCAGTCATTGCCCCGTGCATGTCATATTCATCTATTGAACGTCCCGATCCCTTGATACACCCCTCTCCGTCAGTGAGCACGAAGGTCGGCTTCCCCGTGTGCTCCCTTACCTTTCCGGCTATGATCCCCGCTATTGACTCGTGGGTATCGGGCAGATATATGACCAGCACCCTGTCGGAGAGATATGGCTCTATATCTGACATTTCAAAAGCCTTTTTTACCCCTTTATCCGTCATATCCTTACGATCCTCATTCATGGCATAGAGCATCCCTGCCAGCTTTTCTGCCATGGCATCATCCTCAGTGGCAAGAAGCTCATAGGCATTTTCAGCGGTAGCGAGACGTCCCGTTGCATTGATACAGGGTCCCAGTATAAATCCCACATGATAGGGCTCGAGGTCTTTGCCCTCTATCTGCTGTGCCCTTATAAGTGCTCTCATACCCTTGTTTTTTGTTTCCTTCAGCTTCATAAGTCCTGCTTTGACCAGATGTCTGTTTTCACCTGTGAGCGGCATGATATCGCCTATTGATGCAAAGGCTGCAAATTCAAGCAGACCCTTCATTGCTTCTCTGCTACGGTCTCCCAGTCTGTCACAGATCGCTGCAAGTACCTTGAAGGCGACCTGCGCTCCGCATATTTCCGTGAATCCGTATTTGGAATCTGCTCGTTTTATATCAACTATAGCATCTGCATCCGGCATATCCTCTACCCTCTCATCCCCTGACATATGGTATGGTACCTCATGATGATCGGTCACGATAACAGTCATCCCCAGTTCATGCGCGAGCCGAATCTGTGGGGCGGCAGCTATGCCGTTGTCGCAGGTGATAATGCAGTCTACTCCGGCATCAGAGGCCTCCCGTATGAGCCTATCATTAAGCCCGTATCCGTCATTGATGCGATGGGGGATGGCATAGTCCACAGCTGCGCCGAGTTTATGTAAACCATGTGTCAGGATATATGTAGAGCATACCCCGTCTATGTCATAATCGCCGATCACTCTGATACGCGCTCCTGCTCTTATCTTTTTTTCGAGGATATCTGTACACTTATCTATATCCGGAAGCTTCTCATAGGAATAAGCCTTATCGGTATCATCCGCAGCAAGAAATGAGCGCACGGCTTCCCTGCCCTGCACCTCTCTGTTATGAAGAAGTCTCGCCATTACAGGCGAGACTCCGTATTCCTCTGATAACGCCCGGTAATCTCCGGGGATTTTTATCTCATACCATAGCTCTCTTGGCATATTATATTTTGTATCTCCCACTACGCCCCGGGGCACTGATGCGCTTGGCGCATCAAAGCGTGCCCGCAAATGAGCCACTGGCTCATTCGCCATACCATAGCTCTCTTGGCATATTATATTTTGTATCTCCCATATTTTAATATAAAGCTCTCGCAAGCGGGTCATCTGATTTATCATGCAGAGTGAGCTTTATACGTTACTGTTCAGACAGCTCTGCGCACTTGCTGCGCTGAGCGTGAGAAATATTACAGAAGCCAATACAAGGATTTGCCCCATTGCCGAAGGCAATTCTATTGGGCAAATCCAGTTGCTGTGAGCACCTGTAAGGTGTGAACAGTAACCTTTATACGCTTAGGTCTAACTCTCTTATCTTCTGTCTGAGCGGGAGTACATCCTGCGGAGTGACAGACAAGCCGTCCACTCTCATCCTCATAAAGGTCTCTGTCAGTGAAGTATCCCCTGCCAGCTCTCCGCATATCAGCACGAGGCTCCCGTGCCTGTGCCCGGCTTCTATCGTCATCCTTATCTGCTCGATGATCGCCGGATGATGCGGATCAAGGAATCTGTCCAGATTGGGATTCTGTCTGTCTATGGCGAGTGTAAACTGAGTAAGGTCGTTTGTGCCTATCGATAAGAAATCACTTTCCGCGGCGAGCTCATCAGCGATAAACACCGAAGCCGGTGTCTCGATCATGACACCGATCAGATAATTGCCTATGACCACATGCTCCTTCCTCAGCTCTTCCTCACATTCGCTGAGCAGCTCCTTGCACTCCTTCAGCTCGGAAACACTTGTGATCATTGGGAACAGTATCCTGAGATTGCCGTATGTCGTAGCTCTTAGCATAGCCCTGAGCTGTACCTTAAAGAAATCTCTTCTTGTCAGGCTCACCCTTATCGCCCTCATACCGAGAGCCGGATTGGCTTCATCCGGGAGCTGCAGATACGGTACACTCTTATCCGACCCGATATCCGCGGTCCTTATTATGACAGAGCCCGGGCTCATATCCTCCACTACTTTCCTGTAAGCGAGATACTGCTCATCCTCGGACGGATAATCACGGTCCTTTAAGAAAAGATAATCCGATCTGAAAAGACCAATGCCCGTAGCGTCATTATCAAGTACCGACTGCACATCATACGGATTGGCTATATCGGCATAGAGACGCACCTCTCTGCCGTCTTTGGTGACGGTCATCTTGCCCTTAAGCCTCATGAGGGAGTCCGTGAATTTCTTATTCTCCTTCATGATCTTGTCGTACTCGCTTACGGTCTCATCATCAGGCTTTATAAACACGAGACCGTTGGTACCGTCCACTATGGCATCCTGACCGTCGCATGCAGCAGATAGCGTCTCCGCTCTTATCACGCACGGTATACCGAGTCCTTTGGCAAGGATGGATGCATGTGTGTTTACATTGCCTTCCTTGAGCACTATCGCAAGCACATACCTGCGGTCAAGCCTCGCGACCTCGGAAGCGGTAAGATCATAGGCTGCGAGTATATAGGGGTCTTTTCCGAAAGAGATAATGCTGGAGGTACCCATCATCTCCTCAAGCACCTCCTTTTCAAGCTCTAATATGTCATCACTCCTGCGCATGATATAGGGATCAGGCAGGCTCCTGATATCGTCAGCCACTTCATTAAAGCCTATCTTGACACAGAACTCGGCGCTCTTTTTCATCGCGCGTATGTACTCCTCCACGCGGTTGATGAGTCCTCTGTCCTCAAGCAGGGCGACATGGGAAGCAAAGACCAGCGACCCTTCATTGTCGGAATTTTGCTCGGCCGCTTCGGCAAGTGCCCATTTATGCTCCTTTACAGCCTCCATGGCACGCTCAAACTTTTCTATCTCGGCATCGGAATCGTCGTAGTCTCCCTCATCAATGTCATACTGAGTCTCTCTGTAAAACCGGACTTTTCCGATCACAGCGCCTTGCGATAAGCTCTTGCCTTCGATCTTAAGCACTTATACCTTCCCTCCCGTGCACAATGAATGTTACTGTTCACACCTTACAGGTGCTCACAGCAACTGGATGCGAAATTATTTATTCCGCTTACTATAATACCACACGGAACCTTGATCTTACCAACCACACTTTAATGATGACCCCGGATACTCAAACCGCTCCCGGGTATAGCGTTCGCAAAATAACTGGTCTGATGCGCAGAATGCCTGCCTGAAAGTACCAGTCTTCCTTCCATATACTATTTTACGCTATCAACCATATATATAACAAGCAAAAAGAGCAGGGCGACAGGACAATCAATTAAAAATGCTTGCGTCCGCGATATTTATATTGTATTATTGTATTATCTATCTGATACAATAATACAATAACACAGAGAGGAGTATTTACAGATATGTCATGGAATCTAATCTCCGACAGACCCATTTTCATCCAGATAGTGGAGCGTATACAGTCGGATATTGCTTCCGGCGCACTCTCTCCCGGCGCAAGACTGCCAAGTGTAAGAGAGCTGGCTGCCGAAGCCTCTGTCAACCCCAACACCATGCAGCGCGCGCTAAGTGAGCTCGAGCGTATGGGGCTGATGTACACAGAGCGCACATCCGGACGTTTTATCACTCAGGATGCCGACAAAATAGACAGGCTCAGGCAGGACATAGCCGCTTCCCGCGTACACAGCTTTATGCTAAGTATGAAGGGGCTCGGCTTTACCAGAGAGGAAACCCTGCGTCTGGTAAGTGAAAGCAATGATGCCTGAGAAGCATTCATAATCAAAAAACAAATGGAGGAACATATGAACGACGCATTACTAAGTGTCAGCGGTCTCACCAAAAGATACGGTGGTATGACCGCGCTTAACAATTTAAGCTTCGAGCTGCATACGGGCCGTATCATTGGTCTGCTCGGTCCGAACGGCAGCGGCAAAACCACCCTCATAAAGATAATATGCGGTCTGCTGCAGCCTACGGAGGGCACCGTTACTGTCAAAGGAAACCCTATAGGGGTCGAAAGCAAAAAAGTGATATCTTATCTCCCCGACAGCACTTATCTCGGCAAATCAATGAAGGTCTCCGAGATAATAGCATACTTCAGGGATTTCTATGCCGATTTTGACGAGATGCGGGCTTACGACATGCTTGAAAAGCTTGGCATAAGCGCAAACGACAGACTTAAGACGATGTCAAAGGGCACCAAGGAAAAGGTTCAGCTTATCCTCGTCATGAGCCGCAGAGCGGGTCTCTATATACTGGATGAGCCTATAGCCGGAGTAGACCCCGCGGCAAGAGACTATATACTCAGCACCATCATATCCAACTACGACGAAAACGCGTCAATACTCATCGCCACACATCTGATATCCGATGTGGAAAACATGCTTGATGATGTCATCTTCCTGCAGCAGGGCAATATAATACGCTTTTCTTCTGTAGATGAGATACGCGGAGTAGACGGCAAATCCGTAGATGGTTTATTCAGGGAGGTATTCAGATGTTAAGCAAATTATTAAAACACGAGTTCACAGCCACATGGAGAGTGCCTGTCGCGCTTGACGCGCTGCTTATAGTACTGGGAATAATGGCGCATTTCGTGATAAAAAGCATACCTCTTGTAGAGGACTCCGTGGGTGTATATGTCATTCTCTTCTCTCTCATAGCGATATATTATATTGGTATCATAGCCGCAAACATCATTGTACAGATTTTCCTTGTGATGCGCTATTACAGAAACCTCTATACATCTGAGGGCTACCTGACCTTTACCCTGCCTGTGAGGACGAGCCATATAATAAACGCGAAGGTGATAAACGGGTATATCTGGATACTGTTATCCGGTATATGTACGGTCGCTTCACTCTTCATCGCAGCGATCGGACTGGTGGATGCCGCAGACATACCGGTATATGAGCTGAGGGAGTTTGCTACTGAGATAGGCACGCTTTTCGGGATCAATGACCCCGGGTTCATCGTCACTTTGCTGCTTACCGTGCTGATATCCTCGCTATCGGCGATACTCGGTCTCTATTTCAGCGTCACCGTGGGGCAGCTCTGGCAGAAGCACAAGATACTCGGTGCGGTACTCTGCTATGTGGGTATCTATATAATCAATCAGATAGGGGCTCAGATATCCTTCCTTTCATCGGGGTATTTCAGGATGCTTACAGGCAGCGGCACCGACTTTGACGCAGCCTTTTCCGGCTTATACGGAAGGATACTTACCTCGACGACCATATTCTCACTTGTCATGGTGGTCATCTATTATACGGGCTGCATACTCATCACAAAAAAGAAGATCAATCTCGACTGACTCACTTATCAAAGGACTAAAAAAGGTCTCCGCTTTCCATACCGGATCGCGGAGACCTTTATAATGCGATAGTCCTTATTTCACTTTTGCCTTACCCTTTATCTGCCTGAAAATATACCACAGATTGCCTGCAAGGAAGATCGATGAATAGGTACCGCAGACGACACCCACCATAAGAGGCAGCGCAAAGTCGCGGATGTTTGCCACTCCGAGTATATAGAGCATGAGCACAGTGACAAAGGTGGTCAGTGATGTGAATACCGATCTGGAAAGTGTCTGTGTCACTGACTTATTTACGATATCCTCGAGTGAAGCCTTGCCCATCACATGCAGATTTTCTCTGATACGGTCAAATATGACTATGGTCGCATTTATGGAATATCCGATGATGGTAAGTATAGCCGCTATAAACGTACCTCCGACAGATATCTTTGTAAGCGCATAGCACGCTACGATGACAAGAGCGTCATGCAGCAGGGCAACGACGGATGCCGCGCCGAACCTCACATCCCTGAATCTGATCCATATATAGATGAGCATGCATATGAGCGCTATGACTGTCGCGAGTATCGCATCAGCCTGCATCTCATTTGATATTGTCGCAGAGATGTTCTCCATCTCTATCGCCTCTGTGCCGAGACCGTATTTATCCTCAAGCACGCTTGTGAGCGCTTCTCTTTCATCAAGGGTGAGCTCTCTGGTACGTATATTTACCTTCCTGCCCTCCACATTTGAGATGTTGATCGCGTTGTCTCCCGTAATATCCGCCACGAGAGGCTTTACCTCGCTCTCAAGACGATCGAGCGTCATGTCCTCTCCTATATCGACCGTCGTGGATGTACCGCCGAGGAACTCAAGAGAGAAATTCAACGGATGACCTATGGTACTGTTGTTTACCAGCATCAGCACAGGCGCCGAGAGAACAAGCACTACCGAAATGGCTACAAAGATCCACTTCCTCTTTACGATATCGAGTACGCCCTTCTCCTTTGCCCTGCCATAGAACTTTTCTTCCTTAAGACCCACAGCGTAAAATCCGTTCATGGTGAGCCTGGTGATGACAAGGGCGGTAAACATGGATACGATGATACCGAGAGCGAGCGTGACCGCAAAGCCCTGTACGGATCCGGTTCCTCTTATGCCCAGGATCGCTGCCGCGATAAGTGTAGTCACATTGCCGTCTATGATAGCCGAGAGAGCCTTGCCGTAGCCTGTCTTCATGGCCGTAGCCACGGATACATCCTTGGCGGTCTCCTCTCTTATACGGGCAAATATGATCACGTTCGCGTCTACAGCCATACCGATTGAAAGTATGATACCTGCTATACCGGGCAGTGTGAGCGTGATATCAAATGCCTTGATAAGACCTACGACTATCTCTGTATAAATGATAAGACCGATTGCCGAAGCAAGACCGGGGATCCAGTATATCGCTATCATGAAGATGATGATGAGAATGATGCCTATGCCTGCTGCAAGGAAGGATGTCCTGATTGCCTGTGAGCCGAGCTGAGCTCCGACCACTGATGAAGAAAGCTCCTCAAGCTCTACGGTGAGTCCGCCGATCCTTATCGTAGAAGCAAGTCTGTCTGCCTCTTCATATGAGTCCTGACCGGATATCTCACACTGTCCGCCTGTGATGGGCTCATTCACTCTCGGAACAGAGACAAATGCATCATCGTAGTATATGCCTATGCTCTCGCCGTTATTAAATGCCTCTGTGGTAGCCTGTCCGAAGGAAGCGGTACCGGCATCGTCAAATGTGAGATTGACCACATACTTCCTGGTGGTGGTGTCCGTCACGGTAGCTGCCTCTGCTGACCTTACATTAGTACCGTCACAGACTATCGACCCGTCAGCCTTCAGCTCCTCCAGAGTCTTGTTGAGCTGGTAGGTGATACCGTTGAATTCATAATTAGGTGTACCGTCAGAGCCGGTCTGCTTTATGAAATAGAGCGAACCGGGCTTACCGAGCTCCTCAAGTATCTGGTTTGCATCAGAAACTCCCGGTATCTCGATATTGATACGCTTCGTTCCCTCCTGATAAACCTGTGCCTCGGTTGAGTAGCCAATGACCCTCTGCTGCAGCTTGTATATGGTATCCGCCATATCCTGTGATGAGGGATCCTCCTCGCCTGTAGCCTGATATGTGATCGATACACCTCCGGCGAGGTCAAGTCCGAGCCTTATCGACTCGCCCTGTCCCGGTGTATTTACTGTGTCCCTGATGATGGGATAGTCCAGATATCCCAGTCCCACCATAGCAAGGAGCATAATGATAAGTACTATTACCGCTGTTCTCTTCTTCATCTTCGTCTCCCTTATTAATAAAAAATAACCCAAACCACTATTTTACTACATTATGGCGATTCTGCAAGCGCAGCCTTGATCATGATCGCGCACTCTGTACGCTTGCGCTGCAGCTCGCAGCCTATCGTATAGTTTCCGTTGATATCGCCCGCAGCATGATAGGAATTTGCCATGCAGCCGCCCGAGCAGTAAAACTTGGCGAAGCACTTTTTGCACTCAGGCTTTGTATAGACATTTGCCCTGCCAAACTCATCAGGTATGTCCTTATTTTTAATGCCGTCATATACATTCCCCAGCAGGAACTTCTCTTCACCCACAAACTGATGGCAGGGATACAGATCTCCCCAGGGTGTCACCGCGAGATACTCGCATCCCGCACCGCATCCTGAGAGACGCTTTGCCACGCAGGGACCTCCCTCAAGGTCTATCATAAAGTGAAAGAAGTTTATAAATCTCCCTTCCTTCCTGCGTCTTATGATCTCCCTTGCCAGAATATCATACTGCTCAAGCAATACGGGCAGATCCTCCTCCTTCAGCGCATACGCCTCTGACGGATCGCATATCACCGGCTCTACCGATATCTGCTCAAAGCCCTCATCATGCAGATGCAGGACATCCTTTGCAAAATCCGTATTGTAATGCGTATATGTGCCTCTTACATAATAGTTTGTCTGACCTCTGGCTTCTGCTGCCTTCTTAAACTTCGGCAGGATCACGTCATAGGAGCCCCTGCCTCCCGCAGTCGGACGCATCCTGTCGTTTACTTCTTTACGTCCGTCTATGGAGAGCACGAGGTTATGCATCTCCTTATTGGCAAAGTCGAGTATCTCATCATTTAAGAGCATACCGTTAGTCGTCAAAGTAAATCGGAAATTCTTGCCGGTTTCCTCCTCACGCTGTCTGCCATAGGCTACGAGCTGCCTGACCACTTCGAAATTCATGGTGGGTTCTCCGCCGAAGAAGTCTACCTCGAGGTTTTTCCTTCCGCCTGAGTGCTCTATAAGAAAATCAAGTGCCCTGCACCCGACCTCGTATGACATCAGAGCTCTCCTGCCGTGATATTCACCCTCCTCGGCAAAGCAGTATTTACACCTCAGATTACAGTCGTGCGCGATATGCAGGCAGAGAGCCTTGACTACCGGATGCTCAAGCTTTCCCTTGGTAAAGCTCTCCACATACTGTTCAAAGGTATCCGGAGTAAAGAGAGCTCC
>CAJOME010000056.1 GCA_905235585.1 uncultured Lachnospiraceae bacterium
TTGCTTACTGATGGCGAAGATCCCGGTGTGAGTATAGGGACGTTCATATTGCCGGATGTTGAAACAGAGGATGAAAAATACCTGACATATGCAAGACAGGCGGTACAGAACGGATCGGGGATTATAGAGATACATGCCGGAGAGGGCTTTGACATCGGAGGTGTACGTTTCAGATGCCTGAATCCGGCAGAGGGAGTCCGCTATGATGACACGAATGCGGCATCGGTCTGCCTTGACCTGCGCTACAGGGGATTCAAGGCTCTTTATACAGGAGATGTTCAGGGAGAAGGTGAGGATATCCTTATGAGAAACATTGAAAAGGAGGATTATACGATCTTAAAGTGCGCGCATCACGGCTCAAGGTACTCCACTCCAAAGGAGCTTTTAGAGCTCATCAGACCGAGGCTGACTCTTATATCGGCCGGGATCGGTAATTCATATGGTCATCCGCACGGGGAATTGCTTCAAAGACTGTCGGAAGCGAAAAGCAGGATATATGTGACCGCAGATACCGGAGCGGTCACCCTTGAAACTGACGGACAGAAGCTGAAGGCAAAAGCTTTTCTACAGCAATAATTTAATAAGGAGGAAGGTTATGAAGAAGATTAAAAGGATAATGATCGCAAAAGGGCTGATATTTACGGTGATATTTGGCATAGCCGGGATACTTCCCACACTTCGGGCGTATGCTGCCGCGCCCGAAGTGATCGGCAACAGCGTGAGCAGTAACAGCACCATCGTTGAGGGCGTTTCGGATAACGAGGCTCCGGTCATTACTATCTCCGAAAACAAAGGACATAGTAGTAGGGGCAGAAAGGTTTATGATATAAACACAAGCGACATCATAAGCGGTATAGCGCTGATACAGGCAGAGAACACCGGAGCGGGGGTCAGGAGTACACTGTTTCAGGCAGATGATCTGTACCGCGGATTGAATGCCGAGGAGTCAGCAGAGCTCATCGTAACCGCAAACGGTTCTTATCGTGTGTATGCGTATGACGGAAAGGGCAATGCGGCGGTACAGAAGCTTGAAGTGACCGGTTTCGGGGGTTTTAGCACTGATAAATACAGAGCGATAATAGAAAAGAACACATCAGATAACGCTAGTTATCACAAAGAGACCTCATATAATAACACGGCGCCAACATATGAAAATACTGTAATATTCGGCGGAAATGGAGATGAAGAAGGGAGTCAGGGAGAAAACAAGAACACAAGCTATGTATATAAAAGCAAAAACAATCTGCTCCCGTCAGCCGGGACAGGTATATATGATGACTGGAGTATGCTGAAGAAAAAGGAAGATACGAGGATATCCAGACTATGGAGTGAGGAAGGAAGGGACGGAGAATGGATCGCCGGGGACAGAGGAAGCGGAGATGAGCCTGAATATAAGACGGAAATAAGTACGCTCTTAAATAAAAGGACAAGTCCTTTCAATACGGAAGCATCAGGGATCGGAGATATGATCATAGAGAGCAGCGAAGAAGCCCGCGATACGGGCAGGGCAGCCAAAGCTCTTTCAGGACGTAAAATCACAGCCGTGATCATAATTACAGGACTTGTTTCGGTTTCACTTGCCGGTATATTCTTATTTAATATGAAAAAAGGAAATATAAGGATTGGGAGAAGAAATTGATAAAGCATATAAAAAACATGGATCTGCGACAGATTGCGAAAAGCGGTCAATGCTTCCGCATGACCATGACCGGAGAGAACAGCGCAAGGGTGATCGCGGGCGGAAAAGTTCTTGATATAAAGAAAGAGGAAGGGAGCAGGTTTGACCTTTCATGCGATGAAGCCGGGTATAAAGCCTTCTGGGAGAATTATTTTGATATGTCTGCCGATTATTCGTTATATATTGACGCTATAGACGAGAAGGACAGCTTTCTGACCGAGGCGGCAGCCTATGGCAGCGGGATAAGGATACTCAGGCAGGAGCCGTTTGAAACCCTGATAAGCTTTATTATCTCCCAGCGCAAGAATATTCCGGCTATCCAGTCTTCGGTCGAGAAGATATGCAGAGTCTGCGGGACAAAGATATCAGACGATATATATTCTTTTCCCACCCCTGAAGCTCTTGCCGGTCTTTCGGAGGATGAACTCGGATGCTGCTCTTTAGGTTACAGGGTGCCTTATGTAAGAGAGGCTGCAAGGCGGGTAGCAAGCGGTGAAATAGATCTGGACGGACTTAATAAGCTATCCGATGATGAGCTCTATAATAAACTTCTTTCTTTTCGCGGAGTAGGTAAGAAGGTCGCAAACTGTGTGATGCTTTTCGGATATCACAGGATAGCGGCTTTTCCCGTAGATGTATGGATACAAAGGGTCGAGGAGACTTACTACGGCGGAAGATTTCCGGTTGAGAAGTATCCCGGGTTTGCCGGGGTGCTGCAGCAGTATATGTTTTTCTACGGACGGAATAACGCAAAGTAAACCACCATGCCGGTTTAGCTGATAACACGGCAATCGGCATCCGTTAACGACACATTAAGAGTAATAAAAACGTTCCCAAAACGCCATATCTTGTGGTTGCCTAACGGAATACACTGCGTATATAATTAAAACGTTATCGTAATGGTTGGTTTTTTGGTTTTAATGGGAGAATGATTTATGAAGCGTATATTGTTATATGCAGCTGTTGCAGCCGCGTTTGTATTAAGTGTCTTGGCACCGGCAAGGGAGGCAAAGGCGCAGAATATCGCATCTGTAGTCTATGATTTCAGTGCGTACCCCATCCAGAGTGGTGTGAACGCGCAGTTTGTGCTTGATCAGAGTGCCGTGGTCGGTATGCTGCAGAAAAACGCAGACGGTTCCTTCGTACAGGATGCGGCAGGAAATTATGCGGCAGATTACGGTGCGGTCAGGAATTTCGTTTCAGGACTCGCTGCATTATACAATATTCCCGGATATACTACCTTGAATCAGGATGTGGAGGCCCAGTATCTTTCCGCAGCTATTACTCTTGGCAGCACCGACGGGTCACATGCACCTTCTGTGACAGTAGGAAATATAGATGTACTCAAGGCTCAGGAGGAAGCGGCGAGGCAGCAGGCACTTCGTGAGCAGCAGGCAAAAGAGGCGATCGAGCAGCAGCAGAGGGAGCAGGCGGAAAGGGAAGCCAAGGTAAAGGCTGAACAGCAGGCTCTGAAGGCAGAGCAGGAGAAGGCTATCAAGGCTGCACAGGATCCTGCAGATGAGGAAGCAGAGAAAAAAGCCAAAGAGAAAGAGGAAGAGAAAACAGAGGACAGCTTAAAAGCAGGTGAGGGACAGACCTTTATAGATATAAATATCACCGAGCAGAAGCTCACTTACTATGTGAACGGTCAGGCGCAGCTCGTGTCTGATATCGTGACTGGAAATGAGCGGGCACATCATGATACTCCTCAAGGCACATATCATATATACGGTAAGCAGAGGAACAGGACACTCAGAGGAGATGATTACGAGGCATTCGTAAAGTACTGGATGCCTTTTGTAGGACATTACGGGATACACGACGCAAGCTGGAGAGGTTCCTTCGGAGGCAGCATATATAAGACAAACGGCTCGCACGGATGCGTCAATATGCCTTCCAGTACTGCCGAGGCACTTTACAATTCAGTCGAAATAGGTACTACTGTCCTGATACACGACTGATCTTAAGCAGATGAAACGGGTCATAACGTTGCAGGATATTTCCTGTGTAGGTAAATGTTCACTTACTGCGGCGATACCGGTTTTATCATGTCTGGGAATAGAGACGGCTGTTATTCCTACAGCACTTCTTTCTACGCATACAGCATTCGACAGCTTTGTCTCTGTCGATCTGTCGAAGGAGATAGACTCTATTTCAGAGCAGTTCCTGAAAAATAACATACGTTTTGACGCAATATATACCGGATATCTCGGCTCTTATGAGCAGATAAATGAGATTTCCGGTTTTATTGATATCTTCAGAAAGGAAGACTGTATTGTAGTGATCGATCCGGCTATGGCGGATGATGGAGAGCTCTATGCCGGATTGTCGAAGGATTTCGTAGATCACATGAGACCTTTTACTTCGAAAGCGGACGTTATTATGCCAAATCTTACTGAAGCATGCCTGCTGCTTGGTATGGAGTATAAGGAGCCGTCTTTATTTCCGGAAGAGGAGATCAGGCAGATGCTGTACCGTCTGGCAGATACGGGACCCGAAGGAGTGGTGATAACCGGCATACATTTCGGCGAAGCAGAGATGGGAGCCGTAGCATATGATAAAAAGCGGGATATTGTGTCCGAAGCCAGGAGTATAAGGCATCATGGACGATTCCTCGGCACAGGGGATATCTTTTCCTCCGTAGTCACCGGTTGCATGCTTGCGGGACAGTCACTGGCAGGAGCTACCGAGCATGCAGTGCATTTTGTGAACCGCTGTATCGAAGAGACGGAGAAGGCTGACGATAAACGCTGGTACGGCGTGAATTTTGAGAGCTGTCTCGGCGAGCTCACCGGATATATCTGAAAACATTTTCCTTAAAATAAAAATTATGTTAGTATTACCTGATACTGACCGATAAAAGAAATACCTTTAAGGAGACATATCATGTCATTGCTTGAGATAAGGGAGCTTTCCGTATCAGTAGACGGGAGTCCCATATTGAAAAATATAAATCTGAATATAGGTAAGGGAGAGACCCATGTGCTGATGGGGCCAAACGGTGCCGGCAAATCCACGCTCGGCAATGCCCTGATGGGTAATCCTGCCTATGAGATAACGAGCGGAAGCATCTATTTTAACGGACTCGATATAAAGGGTGAATCGGCTGACAAGAGAGCTAAGGCGGGGATGTTCATGTCATTTCAGAATCCGCTTGAGGTGCCGGGTATCTCGGTCTCTTCATTTATAAGAAATGCCATTATGCAGCAGACAGGGGAGAAGATCAAGTTTTCCGAATACCGCAAGGAGCTTGCGGCCAATATGGAAATACTCAACTACGATGCTTCCTATAAGGACAGAGATCTCAACGTCGGCTTCTCGGGAGGAGAAAAAAAGAAAGCCGAGATCCTGCAGCTTTTGATGCTCAAGCCCAAGTTCGCGATACTTGACGAGACTGATTCGGGTCTTGATGTGGATGCGGTACGGACGGTTTCCGCAGGTATCGAGGAATATCAGAAAAATGAGGATGGAGCTCTGCTTATAATCACGCACAGCACTAAGATACTGGAGTCACTTCATGTGGACTTTACGCATGTGCTTGTAAAGGGTGAGATAGTAGCTGACGGAGATGCCTCGCTCGTTTCCGAAATAAATGAGAACGGTTTTGAAAAATATATATGAGTGATACTGCAAGAGAAAGAACAGAAGTAGAGGATATCGACAGGAGTTTCTACGATTTCCGATATGAGGAGACAGAAGACAGATTTTATAAGGTAAAAGAGGGTCTGACTCCTGATATCGTGCGTGAGATCTCAAAGGAAAAGCATGACCCTGACTGGATGCTTGATTTCAGGCTTAAGAGCCTTGACATATACAATGAGCTGAAGGTTCCCGAATGGGGACCGGATATCTCCGGCTTGAATATGGATGATATCGTGACCTATGTGAAGCCCAGGACCGGTATGCAGGCCACATGGGATGAAGTACCCGATGATATAAAAAACACATTTGAAAGACTGGGTATACCCGAGGCCGAGCGTACCAGTCTCGCAGGTGTGGGAGCACAGTATGATTCGGAGCTTGTGTACCACAATGTCAGGGAAGAGGTGCTTGCTCAGGGTGTGGTATATACAGATATGGAGTCAGCCCTGACCGGTGAGTATGAGGAGATGGTACGTGAGCATTTCATGAAGCTCGTACCGCCGACAGATCACAAGTTTGCGGCACTTCACGGAGCGGTATGGTCGGGAGGTTCCTTTGTATACGTACCTCCGGGAGTAAAGGTCGAGATACCGCTGCAGTCATATTTCAGGCTGAATGCCGCCGGAGCGGGCCAGTTTGAGCATACTCTTATCATCGTATCCGAGGGTGCCGATCTGCATTTCATAGAGGGGTGCTCCGCACCGAAATACAATGTGGCAAATCTTCATGCGGGCTGTGTGGAACTTTTTGTCGGCAGGAACGCAAAGTTAAAATACTCTACGATAGAAAACTGGTCAAAAAACATGTATAACCTCAATACCAAGCGTGCCATATGCGATGATGGGGCGACCATGGAATGGGTGTCGGGATCCTTTGGCTCGCACATATCATATTTATATCCGATGACTATACTTAAGGGTAATGATTCCCACTGTGAGTTTACCGGGATCACCTTTGCCGGGGCAGGACAGAACCTTGATACCGGAGCTAAGATAGTACAGATCGGAGAGCGTACGTCTTCATTCATAAATACCAAATCGATATCAAAGAGCGGCGGAGAGAGTACCTTCAGGAGCGCGCTCACTATCAGAGAAAAGGCAAAGGAAGCCAAAGCATCGGTTTCCTGTGCGTCGCTGATGCTGGATGACATATCAAGATCAGATACCATACCAGCCATGGACATACGCACCAATGAAGCGGATGTGGGGCATGAAGCAAAGATCGGCCGCATATCCGATGATGCCGTGTTTTACCTCATGAGCAGAGGCATCTCGGAGGAAGACGCGAAGGCTATGATAGTATCCGGCTTTGCGGATAATGTATCAAAAGAGCTGCCTTTGGAGTATGCGGTTGAGATGAACAATCTCATACAGCTTGAGATGAAAGGGGCGATAGGATGATGCGCTTAAACAGGCTGCATTCGCTCACATGGAATGCTCTCAAACTGAATGAAGTGGTGCTGGAAGATAAGATCACCTTAAACGGCAGCGGCAAGGCTATGGTAGAGAAGATACCTGCCGGAGTGATAATAGGCAATGAGTCGTGCAGCGACTGTGGGGGCTGTGACCTAAAGGATACGACAGCGCTGAAATCCATTAAGTGCGGCATGGGAGAAGAGGCTGATGCCTTTTTTGCCAAGGCGAGCAAGGATGTACTGATGGTGCATGCCAGACCCGGCAGGAAGGTGTCCGAACCCGTAAATATCAGGTATCTGATGGAGAACGGTGATTCAAATGCCGACAGGGTAGAGATCCTTGCCGAAGAGGGAAGCTCGATAACCGTGATAATGGATTATTCATCCTCCAAAAGAGAGGCAGCGGGGTTTTTCGGGGTGCAGACCAGGGTAAAGGTCGGAGCACATGCCAGTGTGCATCTGGTGAAGGTTAATCTGCTCGGAAGCGGCTTTATGTGCCTGGATGATATAGGTGTGGCAGTTGAGTCCGAGGGATATTTCGACATCACACAGATGTGCCTTGGAGGAAAGAGAAACATCATCGGCGTGGCTGCCGATCTTACCGGATATAAGGCCGGATTTAACGGAGATATGGGTTATCTTTGTATGGGTTCACAGGATCTTGACATGAACTATCATATCTCACACCACGGACGCAAGTCCGGATCGGAGCTGAACGTAAAGGGTGCATTGAGGGACAATGCCAGAAAGAATTTCAGAGGCACCATTGATCTGATACATGGCGCAAAGGGCGCAGTGGGAGATGAGCTTGAGGATGTGCTTCTTTTATCTGAAGGTGTGATAAATAAGACCCTTCCGGTGATACTCTGCGATGAGGATGATGTGGAAGGAACACACGGAGCGTCGATAGGCAGACTTTCATCCGATATGCTTTTCTATATGCAGACAAGAGGGTTTTCAAAGCACGAAGCAGAGCTTATCATGACCAAGGCTAAGCTCAATTCGGTACGTAACCTTATAGGAGACGAGCAGACACACGGACGTATACAGTATTATCTGGAGGAAGCTTTTAAATGAAAGAATATAAAGAGGATTTTCCCATATTTACAAAGTCACCCTGCGTATATCTTGACTCGGCGGCTACAGCACAAAGACCGGCGGCAGTCATAGAGGCAGAAAAGAGGTTTTATGAGACAATGAACGCGAATCCGCTGCGGGGTCTCTACAAACTCTCGATAGCAGCTACCGATGCATACGAGGAGTCCAGGAAATGCGTAAAAGACTTTATCAATGCAGCGGATGAGAGAGAGATCATTTTTACAAGAAATGCCTCGGAATCACTGAATCTTGTGGCATACAGCTTTGGACTCAGCTTTATTCATGAGGGAGACGAGATAGTAACTACGGTTATGGAGCATCATTCGGATATGCTTCCGTGGCAGATGGTGGCGGAGCGCACAGGAGCAAAGCTTATATATCTCGAGCCGGAAGCAGACGGCACATTTACGGAGGCGGAGCTTTCAAAGATAACCGACAGGTGCAGGCTGATCGCCATAGCTCAGGTCTCAAACGTGCTCGGCTGTGTAAACCCCGTAAAAGAGCTTGCCGACAGAGTACACAAAAACGGAGGAGTGATAGTAGTGGACGGGGCGCAGTCGGTACCGCATATGAAGGTCGATGTACGCGAGCTCGGAGTCGATTTTCTTGCTTTCTCCGGTCACAAGCTCATGGCTCCCTTCGGCATAGGTGTGCTCTACGGTAAAAGGGAACTGCTTGAGAAGATGCCGCCGTTTCTTACAGGCGGAGAGATGATAGAGTACGTAAGGCTCGACGGGGCGACATGGGCAGAGCTTCCGCACAAATTTGAGGCGGGCACGGTGAATCCTGCCGGTGCCTATGGACTGAAAGCTGCCATAGAGTATCTGCAGTCGGTAGGATTTGACAGGATCAGAGAGATTGAGGACAGGCTTACGGCACTGGTGTTCGATGAGTTTCAGAAGCTTCCGTATATTAAGATATACGGGTCACCTGATCCTGCGAAGCATACCGGTATCATTGCATTTACCATAGACGGAGTGCATCCGCATGATATAGCGTCGATCCTTGATGCCGACAGGGTGGATATCAGAGCAGGTCATCACTGCGCACAGCCGCTCATGGACTACCTTAAGGTGGGAAATACCGCGAGGGCATCGCTTTATCTTTACAATGACGAAGAAGACATCAGGAGATTTCTGGAGTCTATAAGGAAAGTAAGGGGAATAATGGGATATGGGGCTTGAATCCGTATACGGTGACATACTTAACGAACACAATCTGAGACCCTCGCACAGAGGAAACATAGCGGACGCTACCATACGTCTTGAAGGAAAGAATCCCACATGCGGGGACGATATATATCTTGAACTGAAGGTGGGTGAAGGCGGGATCGTAGAAGACGGAGCTTTTAACGGCTCCGGATGTGCCATCTCGCAGGCATCGGTTGACATAATGCTTGATCTGATCATCGGGGAGTCCAAAGAAAGAGCACTGGAGCTTTGCGGCAAATTCATGGGGATGATCCACGGCAAGGCTACAGAGGATGATCTTGATGAGCTGGATGAGGCAGCGGTGCTTAAGGATATATCCCATATGCCGGCAAGAGTCAAATGTGCCGTACTTGGATGGCATACCATGGAAGAGATGCTGAAGAACAGGGCAGGAGGTCAGCCGGGGGCTATAGAGGGTCATGCCGAGGGTCGGCACGACTACTGCACCACAGAGTGAAGCTGTGGGGAGCTGCTCAGGAACTCAGATAAAATGTAGTCCTGTATGTATTCTCGGACGATCCCTCCACGGGAAAAGTGATGACATTTACGCCGGATACATTTGTCATGGCGGTATCCAGAGCATTTCTTACTGACTTGAATTCATATGGCGACATACCGGATACGACCGCGTAGATAAAGTCTACACAGTCAAAACCGTGTCTTTCCGAATAGTATTTCTTTAATCCCACGACCCGGATCTCCGTATCATGTTCTGTTTTAAGATAGCTTTTCACATAGTTGGAGTATTTAAGCAGATCTTCATCAGGCTGTGCTTTGAGCAACGGTACACTCATCATGGCGGTATCGCCGTCACCCGATGGTGCCGGTGACGAGGGAACCGGGGCAGATCCGGCATGGGTACTTCTGACTGCAGCGGTACCCCTGCGAGCCTTCTTTTTTGACCTTCTGCCTTTTGTTTTTTTACCCTTTGACGGAGAGTTACGCAGTATCAGCAGACAGAGCAGCATTATGATAATGCAGATGACTATCGCCGATACTACTGTGATGACCGCACTGCCGCTCATTATCCTGTCCTGTATTCAGACCTTGTGCTGAGGTACTGCCGCAAAGAAGATGATATCCTCGACGCCCTGATTTGCCATCGAATGGCTGTGACCCATAGGACAATAGTGACATCCGCCGGCACCTACCTCCTCCTGCACATCATCATAAAAGAAGGTGGCCTTGCCACGTACTATATATATTATCTCACTGTCGGTCTCATGCTTGTGGAAGCCTATGCTCGACCCCGGCTCCAGTCTGCCGTGGAGTATCTTGCCCAGCCCGTCTTCATGCTTTTTAAGATAAGCTACACCCTTTCCTCCCTTAAACTCCGGGTTACCCTGCTCTTCAATAGAGTTGAAATCAATTATCATTCTATCCTCCGCTTTATACAGTATATTCATTGTTACTGTTCACACCTTGCAGATGCTCACAGTAACTATTCATTACAATTCTATAATATCATATTGTTTTGTTAATAAAATCTTTTTTTGTTATAATAAAATCGGTAAAACTCTATGCCATTCATCAAACAACACGGGGGTGCATACAATGCAGGATTATAAGAAGATCGACTTTCACAGGAACAAGGACGTGGTACTCAGGTATATCCCGGGTCATTTTGTCACTCCTAAATCCCATGTCAATTATTACATGGATCTCAGTGATATGAAGTCAAGACAGAGAGAAGCAAGAGCCACGGGAGAAGAGCTTGCGGAGATGTATTTTTCCACTAATGTGATCGATACGATACTCTGTCTCAACAATATGGAGGTAGTCGGTGCGTATCTTGCCAACAAGCTCACAAAGGCAGGGGTTGCATCTGCCAATGCCCATCAGACTATGTATATCACCAGTCCCGAGTACAATACGAGCGGACAGATAATGTTCAGGGAAAGCAATAAGCACATGATAAAGGGAAAAAAGGTGCTGATACTTATAGATACCGCATCTACCGGCTCCACTTTGCTGAGCGCGGTAAGATCCGTAGGATTTTATGGAGGAGAGGTGATAGGAGTATCGGCTATATTCTCACTTGCAAATCAGGTAGGAGATATTCCGATCAGGGCTCTTTATTCAGGCAGGGATCTTTCGGATTACGCCAGCTATGACGCGGACAAATGTCCTCTATGCAGTCAGGGAGCACCCATTGATGCCATATGTAACGGCTTCGGATATTCTTTATTGTAATTTTTTTTGTAAAGGGGTTTATAAGTTACCTTGCATGACCGATATATTGATATATAGGATGTCAGTACACGGAAGTACATTAAAAGGATAAGGAGATTAAACTATGTCATCTGTAGATATGTCGAGCCTTTTCGGCTCATCCCAGACTCAGAGTACATCGCTCACCGGTATGCTTGGTGATTATGCCAGCATCAAGAACGGCAGTTATGGAAAGCTGCTGAAGGCTTATTACAAAAAGCAGGAGACGGATGCGACTTCTGATGAGGTCAAGGAAGAGAATACCAAACGCACAAAGTTAAAGAATTACGCTTCAGAGCTCAAGGATGCTGCGTCTGCTCTGGGTGATGCTTCTCTTTACAAAGAGGGCGACTATGAGGTAACGCTTTCAGACGGGACGAAGCAG
>CAJOME010000057.1 GCA_905235585.1 uncultured Lachnospiraceae bacterium
CCCCCTCTTCACAACATACAGTAATTCAAATATGATGTTAATTACGACAAAAACACATAGGAGAAAAACTGTATGGATAACATTCTAAACAAAGATGAACTAACATTCAAGGATATAGAGGAGGCAATCTACAGGTATCACTGTGAGTTAGCAGTAAAGGAAACCCAAGAGA
Source organism: uncultured Lachnospiraceae bacterium (assembly GCA_905235585.1). GTDB lineage: Bacteria > Bacillota > Clostridia > Lachnospirales > Lachnospiraceae > NK4A144. The sequence goes on from CAJOME010000057.1 coordinate 173, forward strand.
TCCTGAAGGTCATAGATGAAAGGCTGATGCAAAGCAGAGATCGAAGCCGATATCGACATAAGGGGCAAAAGAAGGATCATATAACCTGCATATATGGAGATGTACCATATGAAAGGGTCATATACGAGACCAGAGACGAAGAAGGTCATAAGCACTATGTGTATCTGCTGAATGAAGTACTGAAGATGGATATGATAGGGAGCATGTCCATGAGTACAGTGGAGGCGATAGTAGATGCGACAAGCAAACTGAGTTTCAGGAACACGGCAAAGGATTCGGCAAAACGACGAACCTTGGCATCTCACATCAGACGGCATGGAATGTCACCCAGAAGTTCGGAGAGAAGCTGGAGGCAGAAGAAGCAGCACTCGTGAGGGATTATGACAGGGATGCAATCGAGGGCAAAAAAGAGGTGCCGGTTCTGTTCGAGGAGGCGGATGGGATATATATACATCTGCAGGGAAAAGACAGACCGAAGGGAAAGAAAGGCCGGGAAATAAAAGTCAGCACGGCATACGAAGGATGGAATAAGAACGGCGAGCTGGTAGGCAAAGTCATGAGCGTAGGATTTGAGGATGGAAAGACATTCCAGAAACTACGGGAGGCAATGATAAAACGGGTCTATGATACAGATGCGGTAAAACTGCGCATACTCAACGGGGATGGAGCAGACTGGGTCAAAAGCTGTGAGGATCCGAGCACAGAGTTTCAGCTGGACAGGTTCCACGTATACAAAAAGATAACAGAGACAATAAAAGACAAAGAGATGCAGGGGGAGATCCGGAGGCTGTATGATAACAGCGAAATAGAAAAGCTGCTTGAAACGATACAGACATATGCAGACAGCATAGCGACAGAAGATCCGAAGGATAAAGGAGAAAAGAAGGCATTAGAGCTGCTGAAATACCTCAGTGATAATAAAGAATGGCTAAAATCGTACAGGAATCGCGGACTGAGGATACCGGATAATCCGGAGGGGATAGAGTATAAAAACCTGGGGACACAGGAGAATCAGAACTGCAGCAATATCACACTCCGTATGAAGCACCGGAAATGCAGCTGGAGCATATCAGGCGGAAACCATATGGGAAAGATACTTGCGCGTATAGCGAACGGGACCATATGGGATGATATAAAGCACTACAAGGATGCAATAGTAGAAAGCGACAAAGCGTCAGTCGTATGGGAGATACTGAGCGCAGCACAGGCACCCAAATACGATGGTTTGGGAAACAGAACAGGAAATATAGCCGAGGGGCATATAATCCTAAAAGATTCAGGAATGACTGCGAGCAGGAGAGCATTCTTAAGGATATTTGATGAGCGGTCTGCAACGGGACTTATCTACAGGTAAAAGGAAGCCGGAGGCCTGCGCCTCCGCCCTTGAATAAACGGCGCTGAAAGCGCCTGATGATCCTTGCTCTGCTTAGATAAAACGTATCTGGCGGAGTCAGGCTGTCAACCCCGCAGCCGCAAAGCGGTGCGCTATGCGCAGGGTTGACCGCCTGACTCTACCAGATAGAATCTCAATTATGCAGAGCAAGGATATTCATCGATACCTACCGGGTATCGGATGAATAAAAGATCTTTCCGGAGCGAAGCGGAGGAAAGGTTTCCTTTTCAAATCGAAAAAATTGAATTACTGGAAAATTTGCCAACGATTACTTGACTGATTCACCTAAGGCGCAGGGATGATAAATGCCGCATAATGTGGTAGAATTATGACCACTAAAGGAAAAGCTCTGAAAGGGATATAGGGACAAATGGATAATACAACTAAAAATATTATGATAGTCGGAGTCGGAGGACAGGGCACACTGCTTACCAGCCGTATCCTCGGCGGACTCATGGCAGATGCCGGATATGATGTAAAGATCTCCGAGGTACACGGTATGGCGCAGAGGGGAGGCTCGGTCGTGACGTTTGTGCGCTATGGAGAAAAGGTGGCGGAGCCTATAGTTGAAGAGGGTCAGGCTGACGTGCTCATAGCATTTGAGAGACTCGAAGCCATGAGATATGCTCATTTCCTTAAGAAGGACGGAGTGCTTATCGTAAATGACGAGCGCATTGATCCGATGCCAGTGGTCACGGGGGCGGCCGAATATCCGAAGGGAATACTCGATACACTGAAAAAGGATCACACGGTATACTCCATCGCGGCTATGGAAGAGGCTAATAAGCTTGGCAATCAAAGAGTATTTAATCTTATAGTGCTCGGCATGGCTGCAAGCCATATGGATTTCACGAAGGAGCAGTGGATAAGAGTGATCGAAAAGACCGTTCCTCCGAAGACTGTAGATATAAATCTCAAGGCATTTGAGGCCGGATACGCCGCATAGACAGACCATGGCTCTCACCGGCGCGATACGCGATAAACTGCATGAGATCATATCAGACATCAGAGGGCGCAAACCCTTAGAGATCGTGCTTGCGCTCGCGGTATTGATACAGTTTGCCTTTATAGCGTATGTCAATCTATTTACGATAGATGAGGTGCTGGACAACGATATGGCAAAGCTTTTTGTGCATATCGCGGAAATGTGGCGCACAAAGTCGGTCCTTATCCCGGGCTGGATCTACACTACCACGGTCGAGATCGACTGTCCCGCGATCATTGCGGTCTTTCTCTATGGCATCACGGACAACATATACCTGTCCTCCGGGATTTCCAACATAGTGTTTTTGATCTTATATCTTTATATCATACACGAGCTTGCACAGTGCGCGGGCTTCTCCCGCGGAGCGGGCTTACTTGCCATGCTTGCCGTCATGATCCCGTATTCATTCGGACAGCTGCTATATTTCAACCTGATGTTTTTCGGCGGCGCGTATTACTGCATGAAGGCTTCCGTCCCACTGATCGCCATATACATCCTTGTCTCTGACGATCCCTTTGATAAGCGCAGACTGCCCGTATCGGTCATCTGCCTCTGCTTCATATTCATCACTGCTTTTTCAAGCGGCGTCTATGTGTCTGTATGCGGTCTGCTGCCCGTGCTCATGGTTTATGTGCTCATGGCTTCAAAGACCGTAAGGAAAAGCATATTTGCGCTGATATCCGTATTGCTTTCAATGACAGGCATACTGTTAAATGCAAGGGTTCCCTATGAGATGAAGGGATTGAACAGCAGCCTCGTGACAGAGGACAGTATAGGGGAGTCTGTACGGTCTCTAGTGATGTGCTATATCGAGATGCTGGGAGGATTGCCATACGAGGATACCCGGGTGATGTCTGCACAGGGGATAAAGTATGTGCTGAAGTTTGCGCTCATACTGGTCATTACGATATTTATGATAATATTCATCTTTAAGGCGGCGAGATCCTTTTACCGCGCGGAGCATGGGATAAGGGCAGAGATCCCGGAGTATATCGCAGTACTTATACTGTTGGATGTATTTATCCTTGTCATGACCGGACTGGGCACGCAGAGCAGATACCTGCTGCCCTCCTTCGTACCGCTTCTGATCATATCCGCCATGGAGCTTTGGGAAAAGCTGATAATGCGAAACGGTGCGCTGACGGGCTTTCTGACTGTCGCTGCCATACTGGTCATAGCGCTCCTTTCCGATCGGGATGTACTGCTGGGCGACCCTTATCCGTTTTACAGGACGGATGCCCTGAAGTATGACGCTTTGGATGAGATGCTGGCAAAGTATCCCGACAGAGATGTGGTATTCCTGAACGATACAGGTACGACTGAGGTGCTCAGGGCCCGCAATCTTAACAGCGGTCGCGAATATTTCACGCTTATGAATGAAGACGGGGGTTTTGAGGATGGTCTGTCGGTGTGTGACTACTATGCCTATGCTACGGATCCGGAAGCGATATCAAAGGATCATATCCTCGTAGTCAATGAAAGCTTCGGAGATATTTCAGAGCTGCCGGAGGATATGGCAGCTGCATATGAGCCGGTGGATGAATACCAGATCTTTACGGTATATCTCGGACAGAGATGACCACGTCTCAGATATGCGCTTCGCAGGGGTGCGCACGGATCTCATAGGAAGACCGCTAAATCGGCCGCAGATGCAAAGCCGGGTATAGCAGAGCCATAGCCGTATCCCGCGAGCGTAAGCTGCACTGTCACGGCAGGCTGTACTCGCTCCAGGCATACGAATCTCCGGTGTAAACAGCATACAGATCGGTATCCCCGGAGGGGATGAAGCCGTCATCGACAGCATTTCCTTCTTCGTCCGCAAACCCGGTTATCTCTCCCCAGAAGCCATCGTCATTTCCCTCATGCATGTCATCCGGAAGAAATCCGAGAGGCTCGCCTTTTTTACATGCCGCTGCGACGGTGCCCCATCCGAAATGCCAGGTGATCATCGCGTAGTCATCAGGTGTGCTGTAGTATCCGTCCAGATAATCGAGCCTGCGCTCTATCCATTTTGCGAGCCCTGCCGGATCGTCCATGGCAGATCTTCCTGTTTCTTCAGTGCCGTTTGCAAGAGCGCTTATCATGGCGGATCTTTCGAGCATGGCGGTATCCGTATCCCAGTCGGTACTCATGTACGCTGTCATATTTTTCCCGAACTCTGAGAGATAACAGGAACGTACCCTGTCCATGAATCTGTCAGAATGCTCGAGCAGATCAAGAAATACACAGGAGCGCTTCTGGGATATGAAAAGTCTCGATCTGACAGTGAGCTCCTCATGATAGGGGTCACCGGCAGTCATGCCGCATGAAAGGTCAAAATCCCATACAGGACCCGCATGAAAGAGACCATCCTTTCCAAGGTAGAAATAAAAGCTTGCAAAATCCACATCCGTCTGTGAAAAGAAATCCTGTATCAGATACATTTTTACGAAGGAGTCCACGTCGATATAGTCTTCGTAATCGCCATCATCAAGTATGGCGCTTCTGGCTGCGGCATATCTTGAGCTGATGAACGACAGATCATCTTCTGTGGGAGCCTTCGGATAGTGCACTACTACAGGCTCGGTTTCGAGGAAGTAATGAGGCTCATCCTCATACCTGTAATCCAGCTCGAGCAGGTACTCGCCGGGGGTCATGGACATCAGCTCGTCGTAAGCCACCCTCTGGATAAGCATATACAGACCCTTATATTCACCGTTGATATAAAGATCCACATACCTTGAAGCAGGACAGGGTGAAAGCTCTGACATTTCGGATGCCCTGAAAGCAGCTGCATTTCTCATGAGCTGGGTTCTGTCCATTGCGTTTGCCTTGAGAGCCCATTTTCTGCCTGATGGCATCCCGAGCAGCCTCTGCGGTGTATCGAGATTCATGTTGTAGGGCTTCATATCATAACCGGAGAAGGTAGTATTCCCTCTTCTTGACAGAGAGATGTCTCCCGAGCTGTCAGTGGTGCCGTCAGCTGTCACCAGCGTCATGATCCCCTGCATATGAGGCTTTCTGCCCGAAGCATCGTACTCGACATTGCCTATGGTATCCAGAGCGTTGCCTGACACAGTGATATATAAGGACGGCAGGTTATCCAGAAAATAGAAGCTCATATATCCGTCGAAGAGGATCTCTCCCTTAGGAGCCACCAGCTGCGTGCTGTACGTGCCTCCGTCGGATATGTACGCAAGTATATCGTCATCGTTTCTGAATGTATGTCCGTCCAATACAAGAGTCTTAAAATGGCTGAAGCATGCGATAAGGCTGTCGGAGGTTTCGGATGGTACATAGACATTAAACAGGGACGGATCTCCCGTGGCAACAGGAGCGGTGCGTGAGTCCCTGCCTGCGGAAAAAGACAGATCGTCTGTTATGGCATGCTCTGCGAGATAGTTGTTCAGCTTATTGTAAAAAAGCGATTGCTCTATGCAAAAGAACGCTATGACCGAGATGACCGGAAGCAGCAGGGCAGGTATTAGGATCAGGCAGCGTTTTGTATTCATTTGCTGCTCTCCGCACCGTCCTCAGACGGTCTTTTGAAATACCCGTACATGGCTGTGGGTGAGTCCTCAGCATATACGGCATATAAAGCAAGCGGCTGGTTTATCGTGGTGGCATCATTTACCGCATTTCCGCCGGCATCTTCAAATCCGTTTATCCCGCCCCATATATCGTCTGTATTATCCGGATGCGCATCGTCAGGGACGAATCCAAGCGCCGCGCCTCTCCTGACACCTGCGGTCATGCTTCCCCAGGCAAAATAAAAGGTGACAGGCTCATACTCATCAGGGGACTGGTAATACCCGTCAAGATAATCCGCTCTTGCCTCTACCCATTCCTTAAGCGCGTAGGGATCATCATCGGTTCTTTTATCATATTCCTGTATCTGATTTACGGCATTGCTCATTTCGGCAGAGGAAGCAAGGCGTAGGATGTCTTCCGGTATTTTGTCTGAGGCATACTCATGAATGATACCGGAGAAATCCCTGTTATAGTAGGCGTACACTCTTTGCATGAAGCGGTCGGAATGCTCTAAGGAATTAAAGAACAGCTTACCGAAATCATTGAAATATCTGGAACGTACAGTCAGCTCCTCATGATAAGGACCGGAGGTGATATGCCCGCAGGAGCAGTCAAAATCCCATACGGGTCCCGCATGCAGCCTGTTGTCTTCACCTAAATAAAAGTAAAGAGAATCTCCGTCTATGTCTGTCTGTACGAAGAAATCCTGAAGCACATACATTTTAATAAACGAGTCCATGTCTATGTATTTCTCATAATCGCCGTCAGAGTCTACAGCGGAAAGAGCGGACTCCGTCAGGGTACGGATGGCATCAAACTGCGCATCGGACAGCTCCTCGGGATGATGTATTGTGATCCCCGTGCCGTTAAATATAAAAGAATGAGGACGGCTCTTGTATTTCACATCCAGCTCCAACAGCGCCTGCATACCTTCGGCATAGTACATATCCTCAGACTGCACCCTCTGGGTCAGCTGATAAAGCCCCGTATATTTTCCGTTGATGTACAGATTGACAAACCTGCTCTCCGGCACGGCGAGACCTCCCATGCGTCTGGCAGCTTCAAAGGCTATCTCGTTTTTAAGCGCTACAGTAGAGTATTGTCCGTTTGACTTTAACACCCATTTTCTCCCGGGAGTCATGCCGAGCAGCCCGTGTGACAAAGAAAGTCTCAGGTTATAGGGCTTTTGGTCAAAAAAATCAAAGGATGTATTGCCGTGGCGGTATATATCGGCACCGGCTATGACATCGAGAGACCCGTCAGGGTTTATTGTTTTAAGTGTGGCAGACACCTGTGGTCTGGGAATGGTATCATACTCAGTGGCATTTATCGTATCTATGGCATTCTCGGAGGTAGTAAGGTACATAGTGGACACAGAGTCCGCAAACATGAACTCCACATAGCCGTCGTAAAGGAGCTCTCCCCTGGGAGCATAGAGCCTCATGGTCACGGGCTCATTTTCAAGTCCCTTTGCAAATGCATACAGCTCATCGCCGGAGTGAAATCTCTGACCGTTTATTTCAAGTGTGCGGAAATGACTGCAGGACAGTCGCAGACGTTCATTAGAGGATACCTCTGAGGGCATGCATGCAATATAAAATATCGGATCGGATGATGGATTGAGTCTTATGTCAGTAGCATTACCTGACGAAAACGAGACATCCTCGGGGATAAGATGATCCTGCAGATAGATATCAAGCAGGGTATACGAGAAGCGTGTCTCGATATAATAAAAACAGGGAATGGAAAAAACGGCGAGCACTATCGCGAGTATGATAAGGACAGTGCTTCGCCGTTTTAGGTTCATCAGAAGCTGATCTCTCCGTCGTGTGAAAGCACTGAAACGGAGGATACGCCATCTATAGCCGAGATACTCTTTGAAAGAACGGACGGGTCTTTGGTGCGGAGCTCATATACCAGCTCCAGACTGCCGTTTGCGAGCACGCGTGATTTCTCGATAAAGGCATTCGTATTGCTCTTTACCGCATCGGCGATGGCGGTATCGGCATTCTCACTCGAATTGACTACGAGTATCATGGGGGACTGTATCACCGGGATACGGTCGAGTACCATGATCACCGCTGTAGCAGCGAGAGAAAGGATGATGGCCACCTCTACAAGACCCGCTCCGCATATGATACCCGCGGAAATGGACCAGAAGAGAAAGACCAGATCCATCGAATCCTTGACAGCCGTTCTGAAACGCACGATGGAGAGAGCACCCACCATACCCAGAGATATGACCACGCTCGACTGTACGGTAAGTATGATCGCCGCGGTGATGGCCGACATGAGTACCAGTGAGATGTTAAAGCTCTTTGAGTAAAAGGTCCTTTTTGTCAGGAACCTGTAGACCAGATAAATATAGAGTCCCACCAAAAGAGAGAAGAACATCACTACGAGGATCTGTGATGTGGACAGCTCCACATTCGCGTATCCCTCAAGAAAAGAACGTTTGAAAATGCTTGAAAATGTTGTCATGTTAACCTCCGCTTATTTCTCTTATATATGATTATATTGATGCAAAGTAAGTCCGGTGAATGTGAACTTTCTCGCAAGGTAATACTTTGAAAACGTCTCTCTGCGCATGTATCCGGTCTCAATTGTATGCGCGATGTGATCCGGGAGAAATCCGTCGAATTTTACCTCGAGCAGATTCTGACCGTGTGCAAGCACAGGTCTTGAAGCAAGCTCTCTGTCCGCAAGCAGAGCATCCAGCTCCGAAGATGAACGGATATTCCGGTCGAATGTGACACGTGTATTGCCATCCTTTGCGATAAATGGAGTACGCTCATATTCCACTATCACGGCAGGCCGTATGAGTCTGGTACGCATCCCTATATAGAACTCATTTAAAAGGGGAGGATTGCCGTCCTTTATATCCATTTTGCCCTTCATGATATTATCAAACGTATCGGCATCTATCTCGCAGGAATCCTTTGATATAAGATCAGACTTGCGGCTTTTTCTTTCGAGACTGATAAACGAGCTGCTCCTGTCGTAGATCCTGATACGCCATTTTTCACGCTCATCCACGCCGGATATGTTTTCATACAGAAAGCTATCGTCGTAGTCATCGAAGTAAAGGCTGCGGATGCTGTAATATCCCTTGTCGGATACATGGCTGTCCTTTTTCATGACTGCATTCAGCCGCAGCTCGGCAGTAAGAAGCCTGACCTCCGGCTCTATATACTTATATTCATGCCTGTAATGTCTGTCTTTATTAAACATGTTGAAAATTATAGCACACATCATTTCTTGATGCTATACTAAACAATAGAGATCACTTGATGTATTTATCGTTATAGCAGGAAGGGAAAGGAACATGATCTGGAATGAAACAAAGGAATGCATGAGTCGCGATGAGATCACGACACTGCAGGGAAAGCGTCTTCACAAGCTGGTGGACAGGCTCTACCACAACGTGGAGTTTTACAGGAAAAAGATGCAGGAGTCGGGAGTGGAGCCCGGGGATATCAATGGTGTAGAGGATATTATCAAGCTCCCGTTCACTACATACGAGGATCTGAGAGACAATTATCCGTACGGGCTCACTGCCGTACCCAGATCGGAGATAGTGAGGGTACAGGCCTCATCGGGCACTACGGGTAAGCCCAAGGTACTCTGCTATACAAGGAGAGATATAGAGAACTGGTCGGAGTGCGTGGCGCGCGCGATGTCCATGGCAGGTATCACAAGAGACGATATCATACAGGTGGGCTACGGCTACGGGCTTTTCACCGGAGGACTCGGGGCACATTACGGAGCAGAGAATCTCGGGGCTATGGTCATACCCATGTCTACAGGTAATACAAAGAAGCTTATAGATATGATGATAGACTGCGAGGTCACGGCGATAGCGTGTACCCCCTCATATCTTCTTCATGTGGCAGAGGCTCTTGAGGAGCAGGGGCTTGTGGATAAGATAAAGCTTAAATACGCTGTCTGCGGTGCGGAGCCATGGACTGACGCGATGAGGGATCAGATAGAAAGGAGACTCGGCATAAAGGCGTATGATATATACGGACTGACCGAGATCATGGGGCCGGGAGTGGCCTGCGACTGTCGCTTCCATAAGGGGCTGCACATATATGAGGATCATTTCCTGCCGGAGATCATAGATCCCGATACGCTTGAACAGAAAGCGCATGGTGAGCTAGGAGAGCTCTGCATCACTACGCTTACTAAAGAGGGCATGCCGCTGCTTCGTTACAGGACGAGAGACCTTACCTCGCTTGAATACGGACAGTGTGAATGCGGCAGGACTATGGCACGTATACAGCGCTTCAGGGGCAGATCCGATGACATGCTCGTCATCCGCGGGGTGAATGTATTCCCCTCACAGGTAGAGCACGCTCTGCTTACGGTAGCCGGTACCACACCGAATTACTTCATTACCGTGGACAGGATAAACAATAACGATACCTTTGATGTGGCAATCGAAGTGGAGGAGAGGTTCTTCTCGGATGAGGTGAAGAAGCTGGAGAAGCTCCGTGCCGATGTAGAGGGTGCTATACATCAGGTGGTGGGCATCAAGGCCAAGGTCAAGCTCGTCGAGCCGAATGCCCTGCCGCATTCTGAGGGCAAGACGAAGCATGTGGAGGATAGGAGAAAGCTCAGCTGAATAAAGAGAGGAGGCATGTATGATAGTCAAGCAGTTGTCTATATTTCTTGAGAATCGTCCGGGGACACTGGATGCGGCATTGGGGGTCATAAAGGATGCGGGAGTGAATATTTCCGCGCTTTCTCTTGCCGATACTTCGGAGTTCGGACTGCTCCGTATCATAGTTGACAGGCCTGATGACGCGAAACAGGCTTTAAAGAATGCCGGCTACACATCATCCATAAATGAGGTGCTGTCGGTAGAGCTGCAGCACGAGGTAGGGTATCTTTCGGGTATAGTAAAGAAGATCTCGGAGGCCGGAGTGAATATAGAGTATATGTATGCGGCTCCCTCACAGGGCAGCGCGGCTACGATGCTCATAAAGACCGATGATGTCGCAAAGGCTGAGACGGCAGCAGGCTGATCGGCATAAGGATGCAGGATATACTTCTTTATTCTGACGGCAGCTCCAGAGGCAATCCCGGTCCGGGAGGCTACGGCACTATATTGAGCTTTACCGATTCAAAGGGCAGAGTGCATGAAAGGGAATACAGCGAGGGCTTTCCCGACACTACAAACAACCGCATGGAGCTGATGGGGGTGATAAGAGGCTTTGAGGAGCTGAAGAGGCCGTGCAGGGTACATGTGGTGACCGACTCCCAGTATGTGGTAAAAGCATTCAATGAGGGCTGGCTTAAAAACTGGATCGCCCATGACTGGAAGGGCTCCGACAAAAAGCCCGTCAAGAATATAGAGCTCTGGCAGCGGCTTGTGACTGCCATGGAGGGACATGAGTATACCTTCGAGTGGGTGAAAGGTCATGCCGGACATCCCGAGAATGAACGATGCGACAGGCTGGCGGTGGGTGCAGCGGACTCACTTTCTCTCAAAGACGGGTGAGCACCTGTAAGGTGTGAACAGTAACGAATAAACCGGATACGAATCCGCTCAGACGGTTTGAATTAAACGGTAAATGGTGGTAGCTACTTTTATATGAAAAAGCGGACCAAGAAAAGAATAGGCATGGCCATATCGGCTGCTGTCGTCGCCATAGCCGCATACAATGTATATAACATACGTGTGGAGTATGCAAAGGCCGGCAGCGAATACGACAATATCGCTGATGCCGTGCGCATATCGGAGGAGCCGGTCAAGGCTATACCCATAGACGAGGAGCCTGCCGCTGATGAGGGTGGTTTCAGCTTTGAGGATGACGGACCGAAGTATGACATAGGTACTTACCCCAATCTCGTGATCGATCATGAGACTCTGAAGAAAGCAAATCCCGACTATGTGGGGTGGCTCTATGTACCCTGTCTTGAGATCAGCTATCCGGTAGTTCAGGGCACTGACAATGACTATTATCTTCACCATACCTTTGAGAATACCGAAAATGTGACAGGGTGCGTATTCATTGACTCGGAGTGCGAGCCTGATATGAGCAGCTACAATACCTTCGTATACGGACACAATATGAAAAACGGTTCAATGTTCGGATCATTAAGACAGCTGCTAACCAAGTCCGAGCTTATTACCGAGGATCCGTACATATACTTTTATACGGAAGACGGCGTATATGCTTTCCGTGCATACTCATATCACAGGGTGCCGCCCAAGTCAGGCTATTTCAGCTATGTCAAGTCACATCAGGAATACTCGGAATATGTGGATATGGCTCTTTCCGACAGACTCGTGGATATGCATACATCCGTGGATAAGCAGCGCAATTCCATCATTCTCTCTACCTGCAACGGCTCGGGAGAGTCAAAGCAGCGTCTCGTGATACACGGCATAAACATCGGTCATTACAGATAATACAGGATATTTCATACCAGTGAAGCCCTCAGGTATCTCGCCATTTACGATTTACATATCGGCAGTCGGGGTGACGCCGGAAAGGAGCCATATTCTAATGATCTGCCTTCTTTTTTTATAAGAGCAGTTTTATTGGCAGATTGTCTGCAAAGAATTCTCGCCGGGAACGAAGAAAAAGCCAGGTAACTGGCAGACACAGAATCAGGCTTTTTTGACGTTAAACCCTTGTTGCGATAGCATATAGAGCATATCTTGCAGTGCGTGAACAAGCCTGAATATCCGAGGGCTTTTTAGGATCATGACAGGAAGGAGAAAATGATGACAAACGGAGAAATAACTCAGGGCGATTTGATGTACACATACGGCGGATTTGGGGCAGGTATCGATTATACCGTGCGGCTGTGTGTAAGGATGAAGGATCCCGTAGACGGGGGCGTTCTGGATGAGGCGTTGCTTGATACCTCGAAAAGATATCCGTATCTTTCACTTCGGATGAGAAAGGATGCCAACCGGCTTTTCTATGAAGAAAACAGGGAAAGGGTCGTACTTTTCCATACGGACAAAAAGATTACTTTGAATGCGCCGGAATCCAATTATCATGTGTGGGCAGTATGCTACAGCGATGATGTGATCATGCTGGATTTCTATCACGGAATTGCGGATGGTACAGGTA
>CAJOME010000058.1 GCA_905235585.1 uncultured Lachnospiraceae bacterium
TAAAATTGCCTTCGGCAATGGGGCAAATCCTTGTATTGGCTTCTGTAATCTTTCTCACGCTCAGCGCAGCAAGTGCGCAGAGCTGTCTGAACAGTAACTTAACATAGACTACTGCATTTCAGCACTCACTCCAGCACCGCTTCGCCAAACTGGATCAAAAGTTCCTGTGTGTCGGCTATTGTAAGCTTCTCATTGAATGCGAAAATAAGGATGGCATCCCGTCTTTTGCGGGAATACAGTATACCTTCACCGGCTATTTTAAGCCCACGTTGTGTTTCATCGAGCGTCAGCCCTGCCACAAGGCAAAGCAGGATTATCTTGTCCCTTCCCGGCTTTCTGGTGCCGTTCAGTATCTGATATCCATAGGTGCGGTCTATATTGCTCTTAAGTATAAGCTCCGCTTTGCCGGTCGTTTTCACCTTTTCCAGCGACAGATAATACTCCGCGAAGCTGTCATAGGGCAGATTCTCCTCCAGATCATCCACGTATTCCCTGAGTTTATCCGTGCGGTCAATCTGTTCTAACACCTTGGTCAGCTTGTCAGTAGTATTCATAAATATATCCTCCGTATGTAAGGCCTGTGTCGTTTTATGTAAACCTTCGTTTCTTCGAGTATAAAATTGCCTTCGGCAATGGGGCAAATCCTTGTATCGGCTTCGGTAATCTTTTTCACGCTCAGCGCAGCCAGTGCGCAGAGCTGTCTGAACAGTAATGTCCGTCCTCCGCCCTGCGCCATCGCGCGTTATCTTGACAGTCATATTCGGTTCTCAATAGAATAAGAACATGACTGACGAGCTGAAGACCAAATGCGAAAAGAGCTTCTATTCGGAATTATACCATTTTGACGAGACCTCACAAGGGCTTCTGATTGATAATACTACCCATCGCCTTTATCTTCAAAAGACTCTTGAAACCTATGATGTTAGCGTATACAGCTGGCTGAAGGAGCATCACAGTATCCATATCCCCGTTATTTACAGCTTCCGGGAGGAGGACGGACATCTCACCGTCATAGAGGAATACATACAGGGGACTACGCTTGATGTACTGCTGGGAGAAGACAGCCTTTCCTATACTGACAGGCTCAGGATCATCTCGGACATATGTGACGCATTGAGCTTTCTGCACGGTGCTCCGCATCCGATAATCCATCGTGATATAAAAGCATCTAATGTTATGTTAACTTACGATGGTGTAGTGAAGCTGATAGACTATGATGCTGCAAAGTCACTGCTTGCACCTAAGGAACGTGATACCACCCTGATCGGTACTGTAGGCTCTGCCGCACCGGAGCAGTACGGCTTCGCCCAGTCAGATGCACGTACGGATATATACTCACTTGGTATCCTTATACGTGAGATGTTCCCCGATGACAGCCGCTTTTCTCAGATAATATCAAAAGCCACACGGATGGAGCCTGATCTGCGCTATCAGAGTGCCGAAGAGCTAAGACAGGCTATACTGTCCTTAGATAAGAAGCAGACCTCCCACCGGAGCAGGCATTTCAGACTGTGGATCCTTCTCATATCGGCTCTCTTCCTGTTATGTGGGTTACTGCTCGCCTATAATGCGCTGTCCTACAGACCTGATAAGCATTCCTCTTATGAGGCTCCTGATAAAGAGGCACAGGCAGTCCCAAAGGAGGAGGCGGCGAGCAGCTCGGACAGCTCCGATGATACAGAACCCGTTCCCTATACTGCAAAAGCTTATGTCACTGAGTCCGAAACGGCAAATGACAGCGATAGCTATGTCGCGGAAGCCGATACGCCTCTTGAGATTACTGATTCCTACTGGCATCTGACTTACTCCGGATCATCCGACCCCTCCGAACCATCCGACTCTTATATCAGCTATGGCGCGCTCATCACCAATCCATCCGATACCATGGTTGCAGAATATCCCGTATTACGGGTGACGGCAAGAAATAAAAGCGGTGATGTCCTCGGTACTGACGATTGCACCGCAAACTATATCATGCCAAAGGAGACGATCGCCCAGACTTTCGTATTCTCGATCCCTAGTGGATATGGTTCATCCGATATTACTGTGGATCTTGATGCCATTGTCTCGGACTACGTACCGGCACAAGGCTATGAAGAGCCGTCATGCTCGGACTTTGAGATAACGGGAGTCTCATTTCACGAGTCGGATCTTTTCCCCAATGTGACGGGTGAAATATACTGCAACTCTGATCAGCCTATCGAAAGCATAAAACTTACCGCCGTATTTCGTTACGGCGGCAAGATAAAAGCAATGGATTTTACTTTTCTGGATAATCCAAACAAGGACAGACCGACACCCTTTGAGATCGACCTGGCCTCCGACATCGGGAGGATAGACGATGTGGAGGTATACGCCGAGAAATGGCGCTGATCCGTTTTGTTATCTCTATTTACCGGAAGCTCTTCACCCAGTTAAGAAGCGAATCACGCCAGACATTTTCACTGACGGAACGTTTCATATCGTCTGTTACGTGACCATTGTTTGCCATTTTCTGAAGTATGGCTGCCTGCAGCTCTTCAACTGTCATTTCCTCATAGGGCTTGTCAGGAACAGAAACCCCCTGTTCTTTAGCATCATCTGCAGGTTCTTGATGATCTGCACTGTGCTGTGCCGGTTCAGGTTGTGGCTCAGTAGATTTCTCCGGCTCAATCTTAGTCTCAGCTTCAGGCTTGACCTCACTTTCAGGCTCTATCCTTTTCACCGCCTCTGTCTCCGGCAGCTTTGTCCTGTCATCATCTGCCATCTTCACGAATATCTCACCGTCCGCAGCTTTCAGCTCATAGTGTATATTTCCGTTTCCTGCATCTATCTCCTCTCCCGTGAGCATAGCCTTATATTTCCCGGCAGGCACGGCTATATCCACACATGCAGGATTATCATCATTATTTACGGCAGCTACAGCCACCTCTGCTCCGCTCTTTCTTGCGAATGCATACTGTCTGTTGGTAAGGAGGAGCTGCTCATAGGCACCGTATGAAAGTGCCGGCACAGCCTGTCGGATGTGATTGAGCGCATTTATTATCTCGTAGAAGGGCTTGTGGCTCTCATCGTTTTTGCATTCTATAAGGTCGAGCGCCGGACGTATGCCCCAGTCATCACCGCCGCCCTTTCTGCCCTCTATACCAAACTCGGAGCCGTAATAGACAGACGGTATGCCCGGCAGGGTGTACATCAGAATATGAAGTGGTATAAAGTGCGCTTTATTGTTCAGTCTTGAATATATCCTCTCTACGTCATGGTTGTCGGCAAAATTGTACAGCCTGAGCCCCAAAGGATTGCCGCCCGCCATATCATAGAGACGCTTTACCGTATGCGCTATCTCGAAATAATTACGTTCGTTATGACCTGAATACAATGCCTTATGGAGATGATAATTGGTGACGGCATGGATATGCGCATCTCTTTCCCAGCGTACGTATTCCCCGTGTATGACCTCTCCCATAAGGTAAAATTCAGGCTTCACCTCATCGGCTACCCTGCGGAGCATCTGCATAAACTCAAATTCAAGCACATCCGCCGCATCAAGTCTGATGCCGTCTATATCAAATTCGCTGACCCAAAAGCGTATGACATCGGCTATATAGCCCTGTACTTCCGGATTCTTCTGGTTAAGACGGGCAAGCAGGTCATATCCGCCCCAGTTTTCATAGGAAAACCCATCATTAAAGCTGTTGTTCCCACCGAGATTTACTCCCGCATACCAGCCGAGATACCTTGATTGCTCTCTGTGCTCTATTATATCCTTAAAAGCAAAGAAGTCTCTGCCCGTATGGTTAAAGACTCCGTCCAGTATCACTTTTATCCCTTTCTGATGGCAATTCGATACAAAGTCTGTGAGATCATCATTTGTACCGAGTCTGCTGTCGAGCTTTTTGTAATCGGTCGTCTCGTATCCGTGTCCCACGGACTCAAAAAGAGGTCCTATGTATATCGCGTTAAAGCCTGTCTCCTTTATATGGTCTATCCATGGCTTCAGCTCTTTAAGTCTGTGTACGGGCTCTTCATATTTATTCTCATGCGGACAGCCGAGGAGTCCCAGCGGATAGATGTGATAGAATATCGCTTCGTCATACCAAGCCATGATAAGCATCTCCTTTTTGTATTCATAATCAGATATTCTACTATATTTTGTATTTCATTTCCACTATTGTCACCCTGTCATCATTTAAGGGTTGACAGTCGCCCACTTATAACCTATACTCTTTGAAATATTGACAGCAATAAAAATCAAAATATTTTGAAAGGAAGTACTATGAACTCAAAAACAAAGAATATGGCTCTGACAGCCGTCATGACCGCGGTAATCTGTATCCTGGGACCTCTCTCGCTCCCGATAGGCCCTGTCCCGATCTCACTCGGCACACTCGCGCTTTATCTTACAGTATATATCCTTGGAATGAAGAGATCTGTCATAGCGACAGTTATTTATATCCTGATCGGTCTCGTAGGAGTCCCCGTTTTCTCCGGCTTCTCAGCGGGACCTGCCAAGCTTGCCGGTCCCACCGGAGGATATATCATAGGTTATATCCCTATGGTGATCATCGCAGGACTGTTTGCAGACAGATATTTCAAAAACTATCTGCTGTCCATAATAGGAATGGTGATAGCTACTGCTGTCCTGTACGTGATAGGTACGGCATGGCTCGCTTATTCGGCAAGCATGGCTCCCGGAGCTGCCATAGCCGCAGGCGTCCTGCCTTTTATCCCTCTTGATCTGGTAAAGATTGTGGTCGCCGCTTTCGTCGGACCTATACTCAAGACCCGCATAGACAGCGCAGTCAACAGTCAGTCCTGAGAAGTGATCTCAGTATAATAATCAGTATAGTCGGTACGGCCCTCCTTAGTGAAAGCAATGGCGGTGCGCGGGTGCTGGTTCAGGATACCTGTCATAAGGTATTGCAGATCATATCCCCAGTGCACCCCTTCTTTCTTTAGAGGTCTCGTGTATTCCTCCACAAACTTTATCGCCGGATACAGATTATATTTCGGGTTTCTGAGCAGCCCGAGCAGGTTTTCCATCGAACAGTTTCCCGCTCCCCTGCCCATGCCGTCATAGGTAGCGTCAAGAAAATCCACACCGTCACCTACTGCCTCTATGGTATTCGCAAAGGCAAGCTGCTGGTTGTTGTGTGCATGCATGCCTATCTTCTTATCGTATTTCTCGGCCACATTAAGATAAATGTCGGCGATACGCGCTATCTGCTCCGGATATAGTGATCCGAAGCTGTCTACTATGTAGATCACATCTACGGGTGACTCTCCGAGCATATCAAGAGCTACTTTTATGTCAACCTCCTGTGCAGCCGATATAGCCATGATATTGCAGGATACCTCATACCCCTTATCCTTTGCGTCTTTTATCATATCAAGCGCTGCTGGGATAGTATTCACATATGTGGCCACTCTTATCATATCGACCGGAGACTCGGCTTTGGGATGTATGTCTTCCTTATAATCACATCTGCCGACATCTGCCATCACCGCAAGCTTTAAGCCTGTACCCTCATTATCGCCTATTACCGCACGTATATCCTCATCATCGGAGAATTTCCATGTACCGTACTTATCCCTGGAAAAGAGCTCCTTTGAGCCCTTGTAGCCTACCTCCATATAGTCTACTCCGGCCTTTATGTTCGTAAGGTACAGAGCCTTGACAAATTCATCCGTAAACCGATGGTTGTTGCACAATCCGCCGTCTCTGAGCGTTGCGTCGACTACCCGTATTCCTTTTCTGTAACCCATCAGGGTCGAGACATCTTTTTCCAGCATGGTGTTCTCCTAAATATTTTACCCAAATTATGAAGTGAAAGCCTTGGTTCTCTAATGGCAGTGTAATCCTGCAAGCCAGCCTGCGGATTATGCAGCCATTGAGAACGCTTTCACGATACTTTAGCACGTTAAAGCATTAAAGTAAAGTGTTTTATACGATTTTTTTCAGATTTTCGCAGACTGAGGCGTAGGCAGCCATATACGATCCAAAGGAACCTCTGAGATAGCCGAGATTCTTTTCCATCTCCTTTTCATCAAGCAGCTCTGCTGCCGCACCTTCGACAGTCTTCGAAAAGCCGGCAAACTGCATGGCGCCTATGGTAAGAGAAGATGATTTCAGTGCATGCACGACTATCCTGTAATTCTCCCAGTCATTGGTTTTGTGGTATCTCTCCAGATTTCCGCGGTTTTCTTCCTCTATCTCAAGATAAGCCTCCGCGACATCATGATACGTTCTCTCGTCTCCGCAGGTCTCAAGTCCTTTTGCCTTATCTATATCACCGACCTCACCCTTTACACCCGGAGGAGGACCTCCCATTCCGGCAGGGACGGGAGCTGTCCCCGGGATCCTCCCCGCCTTCTTACCGATGACCTCATCATATGTATATCTGTCTCCCTGTATATAGGTTGACATAACACTAACGAGCTCCGCAAACCTGAATGGCTTTGATATATAATCATCAAAACCATATTCGTCCACGTACTTTTCTTTAGCACCTACCAGTGCATTAGCGGTCATCACGATATACGGTGTGTCCTTGTTCACCATGTAGTTCTCGGGATTGCGGTGTATCTTCTTGAGCACCTTCACACCGCTCATTTCAGGCATCATATGATCAAGAAAGATCAGCTCGTACTTATTCTCGCTGATCAGCTTCAGCGCGTCCCTGCCATTGGTCGCCGTATCTGTATCCGCACGCATCTGCTCAAGAAAGCTTTTTGCGACGGTCAGATTGGTAGGATTATCGTCTACGACCAGGATCTTCTTTCCGGCTATATAATAACGTCTGTCTTCTGACATCTCAGAGGCTGTTTCCGGTCTGTATTCGGATATCCTCTCATTTGAAAGTATCCTCTGAGGGATATGCACCGTAAAGACCGTGCCTACGCCATACTCACTCTCCGCCTCTACGGAGCCGCCCATGATATCAAGCAGTCTTTTCACTATCGTAAGACCCAGACCTGTGCCCTCTATATAATGTGTTTCGGCAGAGTCAACCCTTTCAAAGGAGTCAAAGAGACGCCCCATGTCCTCCTTACGTATGCCTATGCCGGTATCCGAAACCACGATATCGTAGATCACGGTCTCCTCTTCGACCTTGCCTGATATCTTCAGGGATACCGAACCGTCCTTAGTGTATTTTATGGCATTGTTTACGATATTTGTTATGATCTGGCGGACTCTGACCGAGTCACCCTCTATGTATCCCGGCAGATCTTCATCCACCTCGTAGTTAAATATGAGATTTTTGCCCTCTGCGCTGAGCCTGAACAGCGGGATCATGTCATCCGTCAGCTTATGCATATGGTAGCCTGCGGGTCTTATCTCGAATTTACCTGATTCTATCTTTGAGATATCAAGAATATCATTGATTATATAAAGAAGTGATTCACCGGAGTGCTGTATATCGGCAGAATAGCCGACCACGCGGTTTATCTTCTCTCCAATGGAAAGATCGGGGTTTGCCAGAGTCATCCTGATGAGCTCGTTCATACCGAGTACGGTATTCATCGGAGTCCTTATCTCGTGTGACATGGAGGAAAGAAAGTCTGACTTTGCCTTATTGGCCTCGTTGGCTCTTCTCTCGGCATCCGCAAGCTTTTCGTTGTTGTCTATCAGTGCCTGATAAGAGGCTCGGTTCAGCAGTATCAACTTTTTACCCTTCATCACGAACAGACAGATGAAAAGTGTCAATAAAGCGGTCACCACCGCAATCGCCACTATAATGAAAATATAAAAAATGATACTACCTGATGCGATCATAATGAGATTATACCATACAATCTCTTTTTCCTATCAATCATTTCATCTATGTTTGCGATATAGTCGTGTAAAGCCTTGAAATTCGCGCTGCGCTTCGTATTTCCTCCGCTGTCTATCCTCTTGCTGATGGCTCCGGTGCCAAGCGCCAGGATATCCTGGACCTCTTCATTTATAAGTATATTGTAAAGCCCGTACTTACCCTCTGCAGCGTAGCCTGTATTTTCCAGATTGCCTGTTATGTTTTTCTGTCTGTACAGATAATACGGATGCATATCCATACTTTCGGCTCCGGCAGAAGCAATACGCATCATTTCGTTCGCCTCGAGTGCCGTAGCTCTGCCTGCGATCTGTGTGCTGTCCTCTGTCAGCATTTCATTCAGGACAGAAGCACGCTTCAGGGCAAGGGAATGTATCGTAAGAGAATCCGGTTTTAGTTTGCATAATTCTCTCAGCGTGTATCTCACATCCCCGGCTCCTTCCCCCGGGAGCCCGAGTATCATATCCATGTTAATATTGTCAAAGCCCGCGGCTCTTGCCATTTCAAAGGCCTCTATCGTCTGCTCCGGGGTATGTCTCCTGCCTATCAGATCCAGCGTCTTTTGATTCATCGTCTGGGGATTTACAGATATACGTGTGACCCTGTGAGCCTTTAGCACCTGCAGCTTTTCCTCCGATATGGAGTCAGGACGTCCGGCCTCCACGGTAAACTCATGTACATTTCCGATATCAAAATGATCCTCCAATAAAGAAAGCAGCGAGTCCATCTCATCGGGAAGCAGCGCAGTCGGTGTTCCTCCTCCCATATATACGGTATCGAGGATGCGCCCATTCATAACAGGCGCCGTTTCAATGATCTCCTTTTTCAGTGCTTTAAGATAATCGGAAACCTTGCCTCTGTCTTTACCGACCGCATTACTCGTGAAGGAACAATACAAACATCTGGTTGGGCAAAACGGGATATTAAGATACAAGCTGTAATGATTCGAGGGCGAAAGTGGACCCATGAGGTCGATTTCGCGTTTTGCAATTTCTAATGCAAGGCGCATTTTTTCCTGCGAGATATAATAACACTGTTTCATGTCGTTTTTTATCTCTTCGTCCGTCATACCTGCTTCGATCCTCTTTCGGACGAGCCGGGTCGGTCTGATCCCGGTAAGGCTGCCCCATGGAAGCTCCCGTCCGGTCCTTTTTGATAACGCACGATAAATGACCCGCTTCAATTCGTCCCTGTCGTTTGCAGGCACATCGAGTTCAAAAATATCACCTTTATCCGATTTATAAACAAGTTTTCCAACTTTTCCACAATTTTCGGGTTTTATAACTGGCTGATACTCATCTGCAGCGGGTATATCGACACCTGTTATCCTCACCTCCTCGTCAGGATAAAACGCTTTTGTAAGAGAGTGTATATCATATGTATTTTTATCAAAATTACTCTCGATCAATATCATGTCATTCGCTAACCTTAGTTATTTTATGGCTGTTTTTGTCCCAGAAATTTTCGATGATTTTATATGTCTCCCCTGTTATTATTGAGACATTTTTCCACTCTCTCGGGAACATTTGTTTGTAATCTGCTCTTTTGAAGCGATCATCCAGCAGTACGATAACGCCAGTATCGTTTTCCGTGCGGATCACACGTCCTGCCGCCTGGAGTACCTTATTCATCCCGGGGATCTTCATCGCGTAATCAAATCCATTGTTACCTTTCTCATCAAAGTATGCCTTGAGTATATCTCTTTCGTTACTTATCTGTGGCAGTCCGGTACCGACTATTATAGCTCCTATCAGTTTCTCCCCCACCATATCTATGCCCTCGGCAAAGAGTCCTCCGAGTACACAAAAGCCTATATTGTTCCCGCCTTCCTCAAATGTCTGTAAAAATACCTCTCTGTCACGTTCCGTCATATCAGGCGTCTGACATATGCAGTTGATATTCAGGCTTTCTGCACTGTCTTTACTGATGTATTCCGAAAACCCGGCACTGACATTTTCCATAAAGGAATATGACGGAAAAAACACCATGTAATTTCCGCTTTTGCACGATATCACCTGATATATACTCTGTGCGATCTTTCTATATTCCGTACTGTTTCTTCGGGTATATCTTGATGTTACTTCTGGATTTATGTAAACTTGCAGTTTCTCCGGATCGAATATTGATGAGGCATAGACCGAGTAGTCATCACGGTTACCGGCCAGCAGATCCATATAGTAGGTGACCGGCAGCAGCGTTGCCGAGAAAAATACCGTTGCCCTGCCTTTTGAGAAATACTCGGAGAGATTGCCTGAAGGATCTACGCAGAGCAGCCGCAGCCTGAACCCTGATGCGCGTTCGTCCGCGGTTTCTCCCTTTCCCTGATATCCCACATACGCTCTCTCGGTATAGATCCTGTATCTTTCATCGAGTCTGCCGCATATATCGTTAAATCCCGATATCTTAAAATAAAACTCTATGACCTCATCCGGCGCTCCGTCCAGCGGAGACGGTCTCATCTGCAAAAGATCCATAAACCTTCCCGTAACTCTTTCCGCAGCATTGATAACACCAGGTATTTCAGAATACAGCAAATATTTGTCGCCTTTGTCCGTATACTCATCCTCAAGCAGCGACAGCTGTGCTATAAGTGAGTTCATCAGGCTGTTTATCCTTCTGTCGCGCCCTTTCATAAGGCTTTTGATATGTCTGAGCTCCGCCATATCCAGCTCTGCGCTGAATATATCTCTTGCCCTGTCCACAAGGTTGTGTGCTTCGTCTATAAGGAAAAGATACGAGCCTCCGGTCTTACCCTCTCCGAAGAAATGCGTGAGTGATACGGATGGATCAAACACGTAATTGTAGTCACATATGATACAGTCCGCATACTCCGTGAGATCCCGTGTAAGGGCATACGGGCATACCATCCCCCGTGAAGCGGCCTCCGCGATGCTTTCTCTCGTAAAGGAGTCTTTAGAGGTAAGCAGCTCATATAAAACCGCATTTACCCTGTCAAAATGTCCTTTAGCATATCCGCACTGCTCAGGATCGCATTTCACCGGTGCCGCTTCGTTAATACAGGCTCTCTCCCTGCCTATGACCTGCACAGACTTCAGATACAGACCTTTGTCCCGCATGAGATCAATAGTGTCTGATGCCGCCTTTGCTCCTATGTTCTTGGCTGTGAGATAAAAGATGTTGGATACAAGCCCTTCCCCCATAGCTTTAATGCCCGGAAACAGTGTCGCAAGTGTTTTTCCCGAGCCCGTGGGAGCCTCCATGAAAAGCTTTTTGCCATGATATATGGTTCGATACACGTCCGAGGCGAGCTCCTTCTGTCCGGGACGGTAATCGTATGGAAATTCCAGAGAATGGATTGAGTCTTTGCGTTTTACTTCCCAGTCCGCCCTATACTCCGCCCATGGTCTGTAGAGCTCTATCAGCCCTTCAAACCATTCGGAAAGCTCGGGAAATGCGTAATCTTCATTAAAATAACGTATGTGTCTGTTTTCTATGCCTACGTAGGTCATCCTGACGGATATCTCCGGCAGCCCGTTCTGTTTCGCCCATATATATGCGTAGCATTTTGCCTGCGCAAGATGGACCTCTACCGGCTTTTCAAGCTGCTCTACGTC
>CAJOME010000059.1 GCA_905235585.1 uncultured Lachnospiraceae bacterium
GGCGGGGGGACACCTGTGAGAGCCGCCAATCTTCCGGTCATTAAAGAGCTTGGCAGGACGATCTACTTAAAGGCATCGCCTGCTGTCCTGATAAAGAGATTGAAAAAAAATACTGATGAGAGACCGATGCTTTCAGGATGCGATCTCGAACAAAGAGTCGCAGAGCTTCTCAGATCGAGGGAGAGCAGATATCTCGAGATAGCGGATGCCGTGGTTGAGATCGGCGATGAAGATGTCGGAGGGGTATGCGATAATGTCATGAGAGCTTATGAGGGATTAAAATGAAGATTCTGGTGATAAACGGTCCTAACCTCAATTTTCTCGGAATAAGAGACAAAAAGATATACGGAACCGAGAGTTATGAGCATCTGGTGGCTATGATAACAGATAAGGCAAGGGCAGAGGGGATAGAGGCGGAGTGCTTTCAGAGCAATCATGAAGGTGCTCTGATCGATCGCATACAGGCGGCCTACAGCGACGGCACAGACGGCATAGTGATAAATCCCGGTGCGCTTACACATTATTCCTATGCGCTATATGATGCTCTGGGATCCTACGATACCATCCCGATGGTTGAGGTGCATATATCGGATATCAATTCAAGAGATGAGTTTCGAAAAAAGTCAGTAACGGCTCCGGCCTGTGATAAGCAGATAGTCGGACACGGTCTTAACGGTTACCTCGAAGCAATGGATTATATCAAAGAAAGCCATAAATAAGGCTTGTTTTTAAACAATGTTATGTTAATATGTAATATTGAGTTAGTAATAACTAATAAAACAGGAGAGAAACAGAATGAAAAAGAGCAAAGTGATATTTACCGCAGTTGCCGGTGCTGTCGTGATCGCAGGCACAGGACTGCTTACGGCATTTGCGGCAGGCGGAAGCAAGCAGCATGAGGTATCCTTTGTGACGAAGGGGAGCATAGCCGGAAGCGTAAAAGAGAGCGGTAATATAGACGGCGATGAGGAGTACGTGTATTTTGCCAGAGTGAGCGCTCCGATCGAGACCCTGAATATAAAGGTGGGAGATACAGTAAAGGCCGGGGCGCTGCTGCTGTCTTACGATATTTCCGACTATGAGAGGAGCGTGAGCGAAGCTGCCATTACGAGAGAGCAGAGCGAGGAGGATGTAAAGGGTAAGATAGGCAAGAGCAACGAGTACTCAGCAAAGTACAATAAGGCAGCAGCGGATGACAACACTTATGCGGTATTGTACGCATGGCAGAGGGAGTCGGCCAACAGCCAGGATGAATCTCAATACAGTGAGAACTGGAATATACAGTGCGAGAATGACAGTCTGCAAAGACAGATAGCAGAAAAAAACGAAAAGATCGCGGAAAAAGAAAAGGAGTACGCAAAGCTGGACGCTGCCGACCGGAACGGTGAAAAGGGCAAAAGCATAAATGAGAAGATAGCCGGGCTTGAAGAGGATATAGCGGGACTAAACCGGGGTATCGCAGGTCTTCCGCCTACGGAGATGACCCCCGAAGAATATGCAAAGTATCACGATACAAACAATCTCCTTGAAGATATAAACAGAAACTGGACTCAGGCTAAAAACGAGAAAAGAGAATATGAAGAGGGAATACTGAACAGTGATCAGAAGGAGGCGCTTGAAAAGCAGACGGAGCTTGCTAAAAGCAAGGAGGATGCGGCAAGAGTAGAGCTGGGCAAAGCATCTGCCGGAGTAAGAGCCGATGTATCGGGAGTCGTGACGGAATGCAGTGTAAAAGCGGGGAGTATAGTTACCAAGGGCATGCAGCTTTTTAAGCTGATAGGAAGCGATGATCTGAAGGTAACGGTAATGATATCAAAGTATGATATAGGGAGTATAAAAACCGGACAGAGAGCTGAGATAGACATATCAGGGAAAAAATATACAGGTACCGTATCGAGGATAAACCATGTGGCGACCTCCGAAGACTCTGACAAAAACAAGGTCGCGGTCGATGTGGGGATAGATGATGCGGACGAGGAGCTTATCCTAGGTATCGAGGCAGATGTTACGATATATACAGATGAACATGACGGAGTGATGCTTATACCGTACAGCGGTTTTTATTCCGATGATGAAGGTGATTACTGCTATGTGATCGAAGAAGGTGTGATAGCGAAAAAATACTTTACAGCAGGGATCAAAACCTCTGAATATGTAGAGGTAAAGGACGGGCTCAGGGAAGGCGATGTGGTCATCACCGACGCCGTCACAGATGAGCAGATAGGAGATAAAGCATCCTATGCCGTTCATTGAGTTTAAGGGCGTCGAAAGGAAATACATGCTCGGGGATAACGAGTTTTATGCGTTGAAGGATGTGAACCTCGAGATATATGAGGGCGAGATGGTGGTCATACTCGGACCATCCGGTGCGGGCAAATCCACCCTGCTCAATCTGCTGGGCGGTATGGACTCTCCTACCGGCGGGGAGATCCTCTTCAACGGTCACGATATTGCAGGCTTTAAGGACGATGAGCTCACTACCTACAGGGCGTGGAATGTCGGAGTGGTGTTTCAGTTTTACAATCTGATCCCGACTCTTACAGCCTATGAAAACGTAGCATTGATGCGTGATGTCAGAAATAATGTCAAGAAGGGGAGCATATGGGAGCAGGAATCCGGTGGGACGGAGGTACTCGATCCGGCAGAGATGCTGGCTTCTGTAGGTCTTTCGGAGCATATGCACCAGTTTCCGTCACAGATGTCCGGAGGAGAGCAGCAGAGGACCTCTATAGCCAGAGCACTCGCCAAAAACCCACGCCTGCTGCTATGCGATGAACCGACCGGAGCTCTGGATACCGGCACGGGTAAAGAGGTACTGAAGCTCCTGCAAAAGGAAAGCCGTGAAGAGGGGCATACTGTCGTGATGGTCACGCACAACAGCTTTTTTGCTGACATAGCGGATCGTGTGATAAGAGTAAAAAACGGTACCGTACAGTCGGTCGAGACAAACGATACTCCCAAGGATGCCGAAGAGGTGAACTGGTAATGCTTATCCGCAAGATGTGGCGTGATCTGCTGCAGAGTAAGGTACAGTTCCTTTCGATCTTCCTTATGTCGCTGCTTGGTATGTATGTGTTTGTGGGGCTTGATTCCGAGGCCAACGGTATGAAGGTATATGAGGAGAGCTACTACGAGCAGAACGGTCTGGCTGACATATGGGTACAGGGTAAAGCGTTTACAGATGATGATCTGAGGAAGATACAGGATATATCCGGCGTGATAAAAGCCGAAAAAAGGCTGAATATCGACGGTAAGGCTCTGATGCCCGGAGACAGGGAGCTCAATATGCAGATGAATTTCATCGATGCATCAGAGATATCACGTATGCTCATAGTGGACGGTGAGCCATATACTCCGGGTGAGAGCGGTGTGTGGATCGACTTTATGTTCTGCAGGGAGCAGAAGCTTGGGATAGGGGACTCCATAAAGCTCAAGGCTGATGGCAAAGAGTTTGACGAGATCATAAAGGGTACGTTTTATCATCCTGAATATGTATATTTCCTGCCTGATGCCGCAGCCGTAATGCCCGCTTACGGAGAGTACGGAGCCTGTTTTATAGATTCCTCCGAATATCCTGCAAAGGATGAGCTTTATTACAATCTAATCACGGCCGATCTTGAGGACGTGGACAATACAGGCGGTCTGTCGGACAGGGAAAAGGGAATATGTCAGAAAGCCGGAGAGATGATAAGCGATGTCCTTGATTCCGAAGAGATCGTAACCACAAACAAGAATGAGAACCTGAGCTATCAGACCTTTCATGCAGAGATAGAGCAGCATGCTTCGATGACATATCTCTTTCCGATAGTATTCCTGCTTATCGCCATACTCGGTATCATCACCACCATGACCAGGATGACTTCTAGACAGCGCGTACAGATCGGTACACTTAAAGCGCTGGGTCTCTCCAAAAGAACCATTACCATACACTACGCGTCATACAGCTTTTTCCTGAGTCTTACAGGCAGTATCGTGGGTGCGCTGCTGGGCTACTATACCATAGCCGAGCTTATCATAAATATGGAGGCGGATGCATATCTCGTGCCTGATATGACAAAGGCTTTTTCTGTTCGGGCTTTCGGCGGCATTGCGGTATCGGTAGCTGTTTCCACACTGGTGAGCTTTATGTCATGCAGAAAGCAGCTTGCTCCCGCCCCGGCGGAAACACTCCGTCCTGCTTCACCTAAAAATCTTAAGCATTCAGCGATCGAAAAGAGCAGACTGTGGCTTAAGCTTGACTTTGCCACGCAATGGAATATCAGGGATATCATGAGAAACAAGGTGAGGTCGGCCATGGGAGTGGTCGGTGTGCTGGGATGCTCGATGCTTCTCTTCGGAGCATTTGCCTGTCTTGATACGATGAATTTCATCACCTCATGGATGTACGGAGAGCTCAATACGTCCAGATATCAGATCATCATGAAGCAGGGTATCCCTTACACGGTCACTGAGGAATACGCAAAAAAGTACAGCGGACAGATGATCGAAAATGCCGGAGTGGAGTTTGAAGTGAACGGTGTGAAGAAATCAGGGACGCTTACAGTATATGATGTGGGCAACTATTTGCATTTTGAGGATAAGAACCTGAAAGAGATCAGCATAAACGATAATGGCATTGCCATGACCTATAAAATGTCCCGGACACTGGGGCTGACTCAGGGGGATATGTTCAGATGGCACATGGTCGGAGACGACAAATGGCATGTAAACCGCATCTCCGCTGTATACAGACATCCCACGTCTCAGGGGATCGCGATGAGCAGGGAGATGTTTGAAGGACTTGAGTTTGATTTTCTTCCCGATACCATATATACAAACAGAAATGCGAAAGCAGATCTCGACGATGATGACAATATCACGGGTGTGCAGAATAAGGATGAAATGATGGATGCCTTCGACTCTATGAAGGAGATGATGTATACGATGGTATATATCCTTGTAATGGCGGCCGCGGTACTTGGGATAGTAGTACTCTATAATCTCGGGGTGCTGTCGCTTGTGGAGAAGAACCGCGAGATGGCGACCCTGAAGGTGCTTGGCTTTACCACAAGAAAGATCAGGGCTATATTGCAGATGCAGAATATCTGGCTGACTGCTTTGGGGATACTGCTCGGCATACCTGCCGGCATGGGGCTTGTGAGTGCGCTTTTCGCGTCCATGCCCGAGTCAATGGATTATATAGCCACATATTCCATGCCGTCCGTGATGTATACAGTGGCGGGGACGTTTATATTATCCATAGCCGTAAATCGTCTTTTGTCGGGAAAGGTAAAGACTGTGGATATGGTAGATGCGCTCAAAGGACAGGAATAGTAGCCGGGAATAGTATTTGGGTATTGCGTTTCATGCCTGCTTTAGTTTATAATGTTCAAGCATTTTATTGTCTCATTTAAGGAGGATTATATCAGATGATATCGGCTGGTGATTTTAAAAATGGTGTTACTCTGGAAATAGATGGTACCGTTTACCAGATCGTTGAGTTTCAGCACGTTAAGCCCGGAAAAGGCGCGGCGTTTGTCAGGACCAAGCTCAAGGATGTGATAAATTCGGGTGTTGTCGAGAAGACCTTCCGTCCCACGGAAAAGTTTCCCACGGCTCACATAGACAGAAAGGATATGCAGTATCTGTACAGCGACGGGGATGTATATAATTTTATGGATCCCGAGTCATATGAGCAGATCGGCATAAGTCAGGATATAGTCGGAGATGCCATGAAGTTTGTCAAGGAGAATGACAGCTGCAAGGTATGCTCATATAACGGCAGCGTATTTTCTGTAGAGCCTCCGCTTTTCGTGGAGCTTGAAGTGACTGAGACAGAGCCCGGATTAAAGGGTGATACGGCGACAGGTGCTTCAAAGCCCGCTACCGTTGAGACAGGTGCTCAGGTCATGGTACCGCTTTTCGTGAATATCGGCGACAAGCTTAAGATAGACACACGTACCGGAGAGTATCTCTCAAGAGTCTGATCATTCAGTCATCACAGCGGGATCTTTTCCCGATCCCGCTTATCTTTCTTTTTCAGGCATTCATTTTTATCTGATCGGATAGTGCCGTACGGCGTTTCTGTTGTGATGCGTTCGCATCTTTGATTATCCGGAGGTTAATAATGAAATATGATGAATTTACAGAGCTTGTAAAAAACAGGCTTGCTGATGTCTGCGGTCCCGAGTTTTCGGTGGGAGTATACGAGGCTTTAAAGAACAATTCGGTGACACACAAGGGCTTGTGCATAAGAGAGCAGGGGAGCAACATATCGCCCACGATCTATATGGATGAGTTTTACACGGATTACTGTGATGGGAGAGGCATAGAGGATATCGTGAATGATATTTTGAGGGTCTATTCCGAGAACAGGCTCTGTCCTGATTTTGAGACAGACCGGTTTGCCGATCCCGGGTGGGTGAAGGAGAGATTGTTTTACAAGCTGATAAATGCAAGACAGAATATCTGTCTGCTTCAGCAGGTGCCGAGCCATCCCGTCATGGATCTCGCAATGGTATACGGAGTATATATGGGTGAACACAGGGGAGCGTTTTCATCGGTGCTGGTAAGAAATGAACATATGGATATGTGGGGCATGAAAGAGGAGGAAATAAGGGAAAAAGCCATTGAAAACACTCCGAAGCTGATGCCCGTGGAGATATGCACCATGGGAGAGATGCTGTCCGCGTCATCAATAGAGCTGGAGATCCCGGAAGAGACGATACCCATGTACGTGATGACGAACCGTATGAGACTGCACGGAGCATCCACAATGCTGTATGGGGATATACTTCCTGATTTCGCCCGTAATATCGGAACGGATCTCTATATCATACCGTCTTCGGTGCATGAGCTGATCCTGCTGCCGGATGACGGAAGGGGAGATCCTGCGATGCTGAAGGATATGATCAGTGAGGTCAATGATACTCATGTGGACAGAGAAGAGATACTGTCTTATTCGCTTTACAGATACAGTATGGATACCGGAAAGATTGATATGGCCGTGGCGGAAAACGGCAGGACTTTTTCGGCTGATATAAGCACTGATATAAGCATCGCACCGAAAAAGGTTGCAAGTGCATGATAAATCGTGATAATATTATTGCCGTATGTGGGGAGAGACCGTCTCTCCCCATTATAATCGTTACTGTTCACACCTTACAGGTGCTCACAGCAACTGGATTTGCCCAATATAATTGCCTACGGCAAGGGGCAAATCCTTGTATCGGCTTCTGTAATCTATTTCACGCTCAGCGCAGCTAGTGCGCAGAGCTGT
Organism: uncultured Lachnospiraceae bacterium; assembly: GCA_905235585.1. Classification (GTDB taxonomy): domain Bacteria; phylum Bacillota; class Clostridia; order Lachnospirales; family Lachnospiraceae; genus NK4A144. The sequence continues at coordinate 7,259 of CAJOME010000059.1, forward strand.
CTGAACAGTAACTTATAATTAAGTGTATGCTGGATGCTGGGAGACGTACAAATGCGTTCATAGCTCAGCTGGATAGAGCACAGGCCTCCGACGCCTGGTGTCGAGGGTTCGAATCCCTTTGAACGCATTATGGAGGAATGATTATGAGAAATAGAAGAGGATTTGATATCAGGGATATCCTGATGCAGTATTATCAGTATATCATAGTGGGTGTTCTGTTTGTGATACTGGTTATCGTGCTTGCTGTTTTCTCTGCGAAGCATAAGGACGGCAAGGAGAGCGCATCGGAGAATTCCACGGAGCAGGCTACAGTACCCGTATACGACGAGTCTGCGGAGATACCCCTGCCCAATGAGGAGCTTAAGATAGATGCGTATCCGGAGGTTAACGCGCTGGTAGGCTCTTATTTTACTGCCATGGCGACGGGAGATGTGGCTACGCTCTCTACGATCTGCAGCTCGCTTGATGATGCGGGTAAGATAAGGATACAGGAAAAGGCGAACTACACGGAGAGCTATGATGATCTCAAGTGCTACACCAAGCCGGGTCCCATACCCAATTCGTATATAGTATTTGCCTACTATCAGATCAAATATATAAATATAGATACCAAGGCACCGGGTCTTTCTTCACTTTATGTATGTACCGATGATTCTCTCGGCAATCTCTATGTATACAGCGGAGATCTTGCAGAGAACGTTGCAAATTATATAAAGGGAGTAGCTGCCCAGGATGATGTGGTCACGCTCCTAAGTCAGGTCGATACCGAATACAACAACGCCATAGAGTCCGACAAGACCCTGAAGGCGTTTATGGATGCGCTTCCCGCAAGGCTTGATGAGGCCGTCGCAGCACGTATCTCAAGTGGTCAGACTGTGGATGATACGGCAGTTTCATCAAATGAAGCGGAGGTCACCGTACGTCTTACCGATAACGTGCGTATCAGATCATCGGCTGATACGAGCAGCGACAGCAATATCATTACCAAGGGCTCTACCGGAGATACATATACCAAGATAGGAGAAGAGGGAGAGTTTACCAAGATACGTTACAAGGATACCGAAGCATATGTAAGCACTCAGTATGTAGAGGTAGTTGATACGCCGGCAGGGGACGAAGCCGGAGCAGATACACCTGCGGCAGACGGAGGAGCTTCGGCGGGCGGTTCTATTACTGTGAATGACAGCGGAGTACGAGTCAGATCGTCGGCTGATACGAGTACCGACGGCAATATTCTGGGTAAAGCAGGAAACGGAGATACCTTTACCCTCAAGGGTGAGGCTGACGGATGGTATCAGATCGACTACAAGGGTCAGACAGGGTATATCAAGGCAGAGTTTGCGTCAAAGAATTAAAGCTACTGTTAAGTACAGGCTACAAATCCAGTTGCTGTGGGCACCTGTAAGGTGTGAACAGTAACATTAAAAGGGTCTTGCAATCTGCTTTGGCTTGATGTATTATCTTCCGTGACAAAGGCGTCAACGAAAAGAGGTCGTTTACCTCTTTTCTTTGGCGCTTTAATATATCTATCAATCTTTTTTATTTAGGAGGAAAAGCAATGTCATATGTAGATGAGGTCTACGACTATGTCGTAGAAAAGAATCCGTCACAGCCTGAATTTCATCAGGCGGTAAAGGAGGTGCTTGAGTCACTTCGTACCGTTATCGAAAAGGATGAAGCAAAGTATCGTAAGGCGGCACTGCTCGAGAGACTGGTGACTCCCGAGAGACAGATACTCTTCAGAGTACCCTGGGTAGATGACAATGGTCAGGTACAGGTAAATAACGGATTCAGGATACAGTTTAACTCCGCTATAGGTCCCTATAAGGGTGGACTCCGTTTTCACCCCTCGGTCAATCTTGGCATCATCAAGTTCCTCGGCTTCGAGCAGATATTCAAGAACAGTCTGACAGGTCTGCCCATCGGCGGAGGCAAGGGCGGCTGTGATTTCGATCCCAAGGGTAAGTCGGACAACGAGATCATGAGATTCTGTCAGAGCTTTATGACAGAGCTTTACAGACATATAGGCGCAGATACCGACGTACCTGCCGGAGATATCGGAGTAGGCGGAAGAGAGATAGGCTTCCTCTACGGACAGTATAAGAGGATAAGAGATGTATACGAGGGTGTCCTCACGGGTAAGGGCCTTACATACGGCGGATCTCTCGCACGTACTGAGGCGACAGGCTACGGACTCGTTTACATCACCGAGGAGCTCTTAAAGGATCACGGTACGGATCTCAAGGGCAAGACCGTAGTGGTATCAGGAGCCGGCAACGTGGCGATCTATGCCATACAGAAGGCTGAGCAGCTTGGTGCAAAGGTAGTGTCCTGCTCTGATTCCACAGGCTGGATATATGATCCCGAAGGCATAGACGTGGAGCTTCTTAAGGAAGTAAAGGAAGTAAAGAGAGCAAGGCTTACCGAGTATGCTGCAGCCCGTTCATCAGCCGAGTATCATGAGAAGAAGAACGGTGAGCACGGCGTATGGAGCATCAAGTGTGACGTGGCTCTTCCGTGTGCTACACAGAACGAGCTGGATATTGATGATGCAAAGGCTCTTGTGGCAAACGGAGTACAGGCTGTGTGTGAGGGAGCAAATATGCCCACCACGATCGAGGCTACAAAGTACTTCCAGGACAACAAGGTACTCTTCATCTGCGGTAAGGCATCCAATGCCGGCGGTGTGGCTACATCAGCGCTTGAGATGAGCCAGAACTCAGAGAGACTCTCATGGACCTTTGAAGAGGTAGACAGCAAGCTGCAGGGTATCATGGCAAACATCTACAGGAATATATCCGCGGCAGCAAAGGAATACGGACTCGATGGCGACTATGTAGCAGGTGCGAATATCGCAGGCTTCAAGAAGGTCGCTACGGCTATGGAGGCTCAGGGTATAGTCTGAGCAGGACTTAAGCAGATTAGCTAAGATATGAAGGGGCTGTCGCAACTGCGACAGCCCCTTTTTTACCACACTAAATGCATGTAGCTGTCTCGCGCGATAACATCAATGTGTGGTATTATGTATGATAATGTTCACAGCCGGATCGCGCACCTGTATGCAGCAGGTTCTGCAAAAAAACGATCGGTTATGAGGAAGGCTTAAAACATGCTCACGATAAAGCTATATGATGAAAAGCCCTATGACAGGGAGTTTACGGCAGAGGTCAGGGCTGTAGAGACGACGGAAGACGGGAAGAGCAGGATAGAGCTGGAACGTACTCTTTTCTTCCCCGAGGAGGGCGGACAGACTTCGGATACGGGCTTTATTAACGGGATACGTACAGTCCATGTGTCGATAGAGAATGGGACGATATGGCATGAAACGGACGGACCTGCGGATATAAAGACCGGTGATGAGGTGAGATGCAGCATCGACTGGGGACACAGGTTTTCAAATATGCAGAACCATACAGGGGAGCATATACTGTCTGGACTGCTGCACAGAGACTGGGGCTCGGAGAATGTGGGATTCCATCTGTCGGACAATATCGTGACACTGGATACCTCAAAAGCACTGGAGGAAGCAGACATAGATGAGCTTGAAAGGATGGCAAATGAGGTCATTTATATGGATATTCCGGTGCAGTGCAGGTATTTCAGTCCGGATGAGGCTGCGGACATCGAGTACAGGAGCAAGAAGGAGTTTGACGAGGATATACGCATAGTGACCATACCCGGGATAGATGTGTGCGCCTGCTGCGCTCCGCATGTGGCACGTACCGGAGAGATAGGCATCATCAGGATAATCCACGCGATAAAGTACAAGGGAGGCATGAGACTTACCATACTGTCGGGAAGGAGAGCCCTTGAGTACACAAGAACACAGCACAAAACTGTAGAAACGCTGTCTCATATGCTGTCCGAAAATCCGGACACCCTTCCGGATGCCGTGATGAGGCTTATGAAGGAGATAGAGGGATATAAGCTTGAGAAAAAGGAGGCGGATAAGAAGAGACTTGAGGCTGCCGTGAAGGATGCACTGGCATCCGGCAGCGGCATCATATTTACCGGGTGTTACTCAGCGCAGGACGGTCAATGATCTGGCTGAAAGCATGAACGTGGTATGCGCGGTATTTGCCGGAGATGACCGAAAAGGCTATAAATATATAATCGCCTGTCCCGGAGGAGATGCCCGGGATGCAGCTGCTCTGCTTAAGGAAAGATTTAATGCAAAAGGCGGCGGAACAAAGGAAATGGTTCAGGGAAGCATAAACGGCAGTGAATCTGAGATACGCATGGCATTAAATAGTTATGATTTGCATGCACCGAATAAACTATAGTGATTGCGCGTATATCTCAGACAGCTTATAATGAAATATCCGTGAAAGCTTTGATGTGTATATGTATAAAGGAGGCTAAGAATGTATATCGCATCTGACAAAAGATATGAAAAAATGAAATATGTACGCTGCGGGAGGAGCGGTCTGAAGCTTCCGGCTGTCTCTCTGGGATTATGGCACAATTTTGGTGATACCGGAGTGTATGAAAATATGGAGCAGATGTGCTTTACGGCCTTTGATGGCGGTATCACGCATTTCGATCTGGCAAATAACTATGGACCGAAATACGGCAGCGCCGAGGCCAACTTCGGCAAGCTCATGAAGGAGCATTTCAGACCCTACAGAGATGAGATGATCATATCCACCAAGGCAGGATATGATATGTGGGAGGGACCCTACGGCAACTGGGGCTCGAGAAAGTATCTCATAGCAAGTCTCGACCAGTCTCTTGAAAGGATGGGACTTGATTACGTGGACATATTCTATCATCACAGAATGGATCCGGAGACTCCGCTGGAGGAGACCATGGGAGCGCTTGAACAGATAGTGAGGAGCGGAAAGGCTCTTTATGTCGGGGTTTCAAACTACGATGGAGAGACCCTGAAGAAGGCCTGCGCGATACTGGATGAGCTGAAGGTTCCTTTCGTGATAAACCAGAACAGATACAGCATCTTCGACAGGACAGTCGAAAAGAACGGACTGCTTGACATGACGGCAAAGCTCGGGAAGGGGCTTATCACGTTTTCTCCTCTTGCGCAGGGAATGCTGTCAGACAGATACCTGAACGGCATACCGGAGGACAGCCGCGTGAAGAAGGACGGCAGATTCCTAAAAGAGGATATGGTGACTGAGGAAAGACTGTCGCAGATAAGAAAGCTGAATGATATTGCTGCAAGACGCGGACAGACTCTCGCAGAGATGGCATTGGCGTGGCTCATGAACAAGGATGCTGTGACAAGCGTGCTGATCGGAGCCTCGAGACC
>CAJOME010000060.1 GCA_905235585.1 uncultured Lachnospiraceae bacterium
AAAGACACTTTCGGAGGTCGCGGAGATACACGTCATATGCAAGCCGAATGCAGGTATTCCAAAGCTGGATAATGAAGGAAAGACAGTCTATGATCTGTCAAAGGAGGAGTTTGGCGAGGGAATGCGGCAGATAATTGCAGCAGGGGCATCAATAGTGGGCGGATGCTGCGGTACTGATGCGTCATACATCGCGGCGATCCCTGCGGATACCGAAAGAAATGCCGCAGATAAGAAGAAAAAAAGAAGACTTACGTCCGAGAGGAGAAGTCTTGAGTTTGAGCTTGACGGAAGATTTCTTGTGATAGGGGAGAGGATCAATCCCACCGGAAAGAAGAAACTGCAGGCAGAGCTTAAGGAAGGTTCCTTTGACCTTGTTACTTCGTTTGCCGAGGAGCAGGAAGAAAAGGGTGCCGATATCCTTGATGTCAACATGGGCATGAGCGGTGTGGATGAGAGGGCTCTGATGCTGAGGGCGATAGAGACGGTCACCATGGCTACGACACTGCCGCTGTGTATAGATACCAGCTATCCGGAGATAATGGAGGCGGCGCTTCGGGTATATCCGGGCAGGGCTCTTATCAACTCCATATCCGCAGAGTCGGACCGATGCGACAGGATGCTAAGGATCGCTAAGAAATACGGAGCTATGTTCATACTGCTTCCGGTGGGAGACAGCGGTCTTCCCAAGGACATGGAAGAAAAGAAACAAAATATCGATACAGTACTCAAAAAAGCCTTTGCCATGGGATTTACCAAAGAGGATATCATAGTGGACGGTCTGGTAGGTACCGTGGGAGCCATACGCGACGCGGCAAAGGAGACCCTTGCCACGATAGAGTACTGCTATGAGATGGGACTCGCGACGACCTGCGGACTGTCAAATATATCATTCGGACTTCCCGAGCGCATAAACGTCAACAGCGCTTTTCTCGCGATGGCAGTACACGCGCATCTTACATCGGCTATTATGAATCCTAATCAGGATGTCATGATCAGGACCATGCTCTCGGCCGATCTGCTTATGAATCATCCCGAGTCGGATATCAGATATATAGAGTATATGAATGAGCATGCCGGGGATATGGCTGCGGAAGCAAAGCTGAAAGAGCTGGCTAAAAATGAAAGGATTCCGACAGCGGCTTCAGATGCGGCCGGAGACTCCGTTGGTACGAAGCCTGAAGGGCTACTGGGTGATATCCATGAGGCTGTGCTTAAGGGAAGAAAGAACAGCATAAGGAATGTCACGGAGCAGGCACTTAAGGATGGCTTAAAGGCAAAGGATATCCTGGATAATGCCCTGATACCGGCTATTAATGATGTGGGAGAGCTTTTTGACAAGGGGAAATACTTTCTTCCCCAGCTCATTGCCTCTGCCGAGACCATGGAGAAATCTATAGAGGTACTTGAGCCGTATATTGCCGAGGGCTCCGCAGGCGAGGATGCCACGGTCATCGTGATAGCTACCGTTGAAGGAGATATACATGATATAGGCAAGAATCTTGTCGTACTGATGCTTAGGAATTACGGCTTCAGGGTCATAGACCTGGGCAAGAATGTACCCAGGGAAGTGATAGTGGATACAGCAATAAAGGAGGGCGCAGCCATAATAGGTCTGTCTGCGCTTATGACCACTACCATGAATGAGATGAGGAATGTAGTGGATCACGCAAAAGAATGCGGCTATAAGGGAAAGATCATGGTAGGCGGGGCAGTAGTCACCGAAGAGTTTTGCTGGGAGATCGGGGCTGACGGCTACTCGGAGGATGCATCCGCAGCCGTAAAGGTCGCAAAACGTATAGTAGAGCAGCTGAGAGGAGAATGAGATATGACGGGATCGGAAGCTATGGCAAAGTGTCTTGAGCTTGAGGGAGTAGAGGTAGTCTACGGCTATCCGGGAGTGGCGATCGCTAATTTCTTTGACAGTCTGGGGAATACAAAGGTCAGGCAGGTACTGGTGCGTACCGAACAGAATGCCGGACATATGGCCTCGGGATATGCCAGGACAAAAGGAACGGTAGGGGTATGCGCTGTAACGTCGGGTCCCGGTGCGCTCAATCTTCTGACCGGCATAGCTACGGCTTATGCGGATTCGATACCGCTCGTGTGTATTTCGGGACAGGTAGAATCAGACCTTATCGGCTCTGACGGCTTTCAGGAGGCTGATGTCACGGGAGCTGCCGAGAGCTTCGTAAAGTACAGCTATCTGGTCAAGAATGTAAATGACATACCGCGTATCTTCAGAGAGGCATTTTATATAGCAAATACCGGAAGGCGCGGACCGGTGCTCATTGATGTGCCTATAGACATACAGAGGGCTGAAATAAAGAGCTTTGAATATCCTGAAGGTGTAAATCTGCGTACCTACAAGCCGACGGTAAAGGGTCACATACAGCAGATCAAAAAGGCTGTATCCGAGCTTAAGAAAGCAAAGAGACCGCTGATATGCGCAGGTGGAGGCATATTCCTGTCGGGCGCCAAAAAGGAGCTCAGGACTTTTGCGGAGAGGTATGATATACCTGTCGTGCATACCATGATGGGTATCGGAGTGCTGCCCACGGATCATGAGCTGAATTTCGGCATGGTAGGTAATAACGGCACCGTATCTGCCAATAAGGCAATGCAGGAGTGCGATATGCTCATAATGGTCGGCGCGCGTGTGGCAGACAGGGCAGTGGCCAATCCGGATACAGTGCTTGACAACAAGGTGCTGGTCCATATAGACGTGGATCCGGCGGAGATAGGAAAGAACATCGGTCCCACGATACCGATAGTCGGAGATGCAAAGACGATTTTTACGGATATGAAGGAGCTTGAGATTTCCGTAAATACAGTGGCATGGATAGAGCATTTGAAAGAATACAGACGACTGCCGGATCCCTTAAGGTTCTCCGACAAGGCTGTTAATCCGGCGGTGTTTATCGGACTGCTTTCACAGGAGATGGCAGACCGGTCGGCTTATGTAGCGGATGTGGGACAGAATCAGATATGGTCATGCAGAAATGCCAATATCAGGGATAAGGGTAGATTCTATACATCCGGTGGCATGGGGACTATGGGATATGCGATACCCGCTGCGATCGGGGTCAAGATGGCGGACAGGGACAGACAGGTCGTGGCGGTATGCGGTGACGGCGGCTTCCAGATGTCCATGATGGAGCTCTCCACGATGAAGGAGGAAAAGGTTGACATCAAGATAATAGTGCTCCGCAACAATTACCTCGGGCTGGTACGTGAATATCAGCACTACAGCCTTAATGACAGGTATGAGATGGTGCGGCTCGGAGGCTATCCTAAGCTGGACGCTCTGGCGGCTGCTTACGATATCGTGTATTACAGGGCTGAGAATATGGAAGGTATTGATGAGAAGATAAAGAGCTTTCTTACAACCGACGGTTCCGCGCTCATGGAGGTCGTTGTGGATCCTCAGGATACGGTCAAGTGAAAACTGCTCATCTATTGAAACGGAGGCGAAGATGAAAAAAATATATACAGTGCTTGTAGAGAACAGATCGGGTGTGCTGTCCAAGGTATCGGGGCTCTTTGCGAGAAGAAGCTTTAATATAGATTCACTTGCGGTGGGTACTACGGATGACCCGAATGTATCCGTGATGACGATAGTATCCTCGGGAGATGAGAGGACACTTGAACAGATAGAAAAGCAGCTCAATAAAAAGCTCGATGTCATAAAAGTAAAAACCTATGACGAGACAGAGGCCGTAGCAAGAGAGCTGATGCTCTTAAAGGTGAAGTACAACAAATCAAACCGCAAGGAGATCATGGAGATAGTGGATGCCATGAAAGCGGATATCGTGGATATGTCGGAAGCACTCATGCTCATCCAGATATGCGACAGACCGGACAGAACGGCTATGCTCATCAGGCTTCTGAACCAGATATCGATAACCGAGATAGCGCGTACGGGGACTCTGGCTCTGCCAAAGTGTGAGTGAGGATGATTGACTTTTGGGCATTTGAGCGATATAGTGACAGAGATATTTTGTTACTGTTCAGACAGCTCTGCGCACTTGCTGCGCTGAGCGTGAGAAAGATTACAGAAGCCAATACAAAGATTTGCCCCATTGCCGAAGGCAATTTAATTGGGCAAATCCAGTTGCTGTGAGCACCTGTAAGGTGTGAACAGTAACGATATTCTTAAATTGAGGGTTCGGAGGATATATGCAAAGTAAGGTTTTTCAGCTCCTTGTCGATAATACATCGGGTGTCCTGTCCAGGATATCGGGACTGTTTTCAAGAAGAGGCTATAATATAGAGAGCATAACCGCCGGCACTACGGCAGATCCGAAGTATACGAGGATCACGATCGTGGCTACCGGCGACGATGAGATACTGGAGCAGATAGAAAAGCAGCTCAGGAAGCTCACGGATGTCAGAGATATCAAAGAGCTGAAGCCCGGGAGCTCGGTATACAGAGAGCTGGCTATGATAAAGGTCGAGGCTGATGCCGTACAGAGGGGTCAGATCATGACCATAGTGGATATGTTCAGGGCCAAGATCATAGATGTGGCAGATGGATCACTCATTATAGAGACTACGGGTAATACGCAGAAGGTAGATGCTCTCATAGGTCTGCTGCAGGGGTATACCATACTGGAGATCGCACGTACCGGCATAGCGGGACTTACAAGAGGCAGGGACGAGGTTGTCTATCTGCCGTAGCTTTAGCGTCGGCTGAATATAGTGATATGTAGCCAAAGCTGAATATATCGACAGCAGGCTATTTAATGATTACGAAATACGAAAGGAAGTAAGAACATGGAAAACGCAAACATGGAAAACCCGATTTTTTATCAGAGCGACTGCAATCTTGCACTGCTGCAGGATAAGACGATAGCCATCATCGGATACGGCAGTCAGGGACACGCTCACGCACTGAATCTTAAGGAGTCGGGCTGTAATGTCATCATCGGACTGTATGAGGGCTCAAAGAGCTGGAAGAGAGCCGAGGAGCAGGGACTTAAGGTGTTTACCGCGGCCGAAGCCGCTAAAAAGGCTGACATCATAATGATACTCATAAACGACGAGAAGCAGGCAAAGCTCTATAAGAATGATATAGAGCCCGGTCTCGAGTCCGGCAACATGCTCATGTTTGCTCATGGCTTCAATATTAATTATAAGCTTATAGTACCTCCGAAGGATGTCGATGTGACAATGATCGCACCCAAGGCACCCGGTCATACCGTGAGGTCAGAGTATCAGGCAGGTAAGGGAACCCCTTGCCTTATCGCGGTATATCAGGACTACACCGGCAAGGCAAAGGATATGGCACTCGCATATGCGGCAGGTATAGGCGGAGCGAGAGCAGGAGTGCTCTGGACTACCTTCAAGACCGAGACCGAGACTGATCTCTTCGGAGAGCAGGCTGTACTCTGCGGCGGTGTCTGCAAGCTGATGCAGACAGGCTTTGAGGTACTTACCGAGGCAGGCTATGATCCGAGAAATGCATACTTCGAGTGCATCCACGAGATGAAGCTCATTGTGGATCTTATCTATCAGTCAGGCTTTGCGGGCATGAGGTACTCCATCTCAAATACAGCTGAGTACGGTGACTATACCACAGGTCCCAAGATCATCACGGATGAGACCAAGAAAGCAATGAAGAAGGTGCTTGCCAATATACAGGACGGCACATTCGCAAAGGATTTCCTGCTCGATATGAGCGAGGCAGGCGGACAGGTACACTTCAACCAGATGAGGCGTATCGCCGCAGAGCATCCTTCAGAGCAGGTCGGCTCCGAGATCAGAAAGCTTTACAGCTGGTCAGACGAGGATAAGCTCATCAACAACTGATACAGGCTTTGGCTGTGTACGAAAGCCCTTTGCCATAAGGCAGGGGGCTTTTTGTTGTTATTTTACGGGGGATATGATATTATTCATAGGTTAAAGTAGTTGGATTATGCCTATAGGAGAGAACATACATGGGGATGACAATGTCACAAAAGATCCTTGCGGCTCATGCGGGGCTACCCGAGGTAAAGGCAGGACAGCTTATAGAGGCTTCGCTGGATCTGGTGCTTGGAAACGACATCACTACACCTGTAGCGATCAATGTGATGCAGGGTTTTAAGAATGATAAGGTATTTGACAAGGATAAGATCGCTCTGGTAATGGATCATTTCATACCTAACAAAGATATCAAATCTGCGGAGAACTGCAAGACCTGCAGGGAGTTTGCCGCATCTCATGATATAACCAATTATTTCGATGTCGGAAAAATGGGAATAGAGCATGCCCTGCTTCCCGAAGAGGGGCTTACCGTCGCAGGCGATCTCATCATCGGTGCCGATTCGCACACGTGCACATACGGAGCATTGGGAGCATTCTCGACCGGGGTCGGCTCTACGGATATGGCTGCAGGGATGGCAACGGGCAGAGCATGGTTTAAGGTACCTGAAGCCATCAGGTTTAATATCATAGGAAAGAAACCCAAGCATGTATCCGGAAAGGATCTGATACTTCATATCATTGGTATGATCGGAGTGGATGGAGCTCTGTACAGATCCATGGAGTTTACCGGAGAGGGTATCAGTGAGCTGAATATCGATGACAGACTTACCATAGCCAACATGGCGATAGAGGCCGGCGGAAAGAACGGCATATTCCCCGTGGATGATATAGCCGTGGAATACATGAAGTCTCACGGCAACAGACCCTGCAAAGTATATGAGGCCGATCCGGATGCCGTGTACGCAGAGGAATACACCATAGACCTGTCCGAGCTGCAGCCTACCGTATCATACCCTCATTTACCATCCAATACAAAGACGATAGATGAAGCAGTGAGTGATCATATAAAGATAGACCAGGCAGTGATAGGAAGCTGCACGAACGGCAGGATATCGGATCTGAGAGCTGCGGCCGAGATCATAGGGGGCAGAAAGATATCGGACGGGGTCAGGTGTATAGTGATCCCCGGGACACAAAAGATATATCTGCAGGCTATGGAGGAAGGGCTGATAAAGAGCTTTATAGAGGCGGGTGCCATAGTCTCCACCCCTACGTGCGGACCCTGCCTCGGAGGTTATATGGGGATCCTGGCTGCCGGTGAAAGATGCATCTCAACGACAAACAGGAACTTTGTGGGACGTATGGGACACGTGGATTCCGAGATATATCTGGCAAGCCCGGCAGTAGCTGCGGCATCTGCCATAACAGGATATATTGCTGATCCACGATCAATACTGTAAAGGGGAGCACAGAGCATGGAAGCAAAGGGAAGAGTATTCAAATACGGCGATAATGTAGATACCGATGTCATTATACCTGCAAGGTATCTGGCAATACAGGATAAGAAAGAGCTTGCGTCACACTGTATGGAGGATATTGATAAGGACTTCATAGGCAGGGTGAAGACCGGAGATATCATGGTGGCAGGCAGGAATTTCGGATGCGGCTCCTCGAGAGAGCACGCTCCCATGGTGATAAAAGAGGCAGGGGTATCCTGCGTTATCGCAGAGACCTTTGCGAGGATATTTTTCAGAAATGCCATCAATATAGGTCTGCCGATCATCGAATGCAGGGAGGCATCCGAGGGGATAAAGCCCGGAGATGAGGTAGAGATCGACTTTGACACAGGGATCATAAGGGATGTGACCGAGGGCAGATCCTATCAGGGAACGCCCTTTCCGGAATTCATGCAGAGGATAATAAACGCAGGCGGACTTGTAAGCTATATAAATGAGGAGCAGTAGGAGCAGAGGGCAGAGGATATAGGACGATGAATATTTTTCAGGCGATCATATTGGGAATAGTGCAGGGACTGACAGAGTTTCTTCCGGTATCATCATCAGGGCATCTTGCAATAATACAGAATCTTTTCCATATCAATACTGACGGCGGTCTGTTGTTTGATGTGCTTTTGCACATAGGTACTCTCATAGCTATCTTTTTGGTTTTCTGGAAGGATATAGTAAAGCTTGTCATTGAGTTTTTCGGTATAATAGCAGATTTCTTCAGGAGGTTCAGCGATCCTGATCTTATCGTACTAAGCTCAGCCTACAGAAAGTTCGTTCTTCTTATCATCGTCAGCACCATACCTACAGGCATATTGGGATATGTGGGACGACACTTTGTATCATACGCATCAACCACTCTCATCATACCGGGTATCGGACTGATCATAACCTCCGTACTGCTGTTTATATGTGACAGGATAGGCGATGGCAGAAACGGGATAAAGAAAATATCATACCTTAATGCTTTTGAGATAGGCATGGCACAGGGTGTGGCTACCATACCCGGCATTTCAAGGAGCGGAGCCACGATCTCCGTCTGTCTTATGCTTGGAATAAAGAAGGAAACGGCTGTGAAATATTCGTTCATAATGTCGATACCTGCCGTTATCGGTGCGGCTATACTTGAGCTCAAAGACTTAGGGGGCACGACCGTAACAGTAAGTACCGTGATAGCATATGTGATCGGTATGATCGTTTCGGCTGTGGTCGGTTATTTTGCGATACGATTTATGATAGGCGTGGTGAGAAGGAAGAAATATATTTATTTTTCGATATACTGCATGGTCATAGGTCTGGTAGCTGTCATCGGACATTTTGTGACCAAATAATTATTTGAGAAGCGATCCTTAATGGCAACTGATACAAAAAAGAAAACAAACTCAAAAAGCGGGCGCGGTGCGTCCAAAAAAGGCACAGTGGGTCAAAAGACTGTCGGCAAAAGGTCTTCCGGCAAAAAAACTGCCGTTAAAAGCTCCGCAGGTAAGGCTGCGTCAAAAAACACCGGATCAAAAAACACCGGATCAAAAAACACGGATATCAATCTGCCGGACAGAAGACCGGGGAACACATCTTCTGATACGTACAGTCCTGCTGCCGAGGCGGGAGTGCTTATATTACTTGCTGTCTGCGTGCTGCTGTTTCTGGCTAATTTCGGGATAATAGGTACTGCGGGAACCGCTGTCGCGTCTTTTCTTTTCGGATTATTCGGATCAGCCTCATATATCTTTCCGTTCGCGCTTTTCTTTACAGTCACTCTGCTTGTAGCAAATCATTATAATACCGAAGCTATAGTCAAAGCTGCGATGATATGGGCGGCATATATAATTGCCGCCATGTTTTTTGCCATGGCATGGCGCAGAGACTTTGAGACGAGAAGGATGAGCTATGAGGGAGATCCCTTTTTCAGATACGGATTGGAATATAAAAGAGGCGGCGGATTCATACCCGGGCATATCTATTCTCTCATGTCGGAGGCGTTCGGACAGTTCGGCACCTTGATAATAATGCTTACGGTACTTATCATATGCATCGGAGTACTCACGGGTCGTTCCATATTAAGACTTATCAGCGAGAGCTCGAAGGAGGCGGCAGACTCTCTCGTGGAGAATATCGAGACACATCAGGAGGAGGCAAGACGCGAACGCAGAAGGAAAAGAAGAAACGAGGGCGTCTATCCGGGAAGACCCGAGCCTGTCGGAGATCAGATATCCAGACTGAAGCTAATGCCGTATGAGGAAGAATCCGACGAAATGAAGGAGCTTACAGCTGATGAGGCATACGGTCTGGATGAGAAGGAACAGAGGCTTGAAGAGAGGATAATGGCATCACAGCCTGAGCCTGAGCCTGTGTACGATCCTGAAACCTTGTATGACCCTGAGCCTGTATATGACTCTGAGCCTGAGCATGAACCTGAGCCCGAGCCTGTACTTGATCCCGGGTCTGCTGTCACAGAAAAAGGGTCACAGGAAATAGAGGAGGTAAAAACCGTAACCAGGCGTAAGGTCGCGTCATCTAAGATACCGGATGGTATAGAAGTAAGGGATGAGTCGGTAGAAGATTATATCCTGCCTGATCCGAAAATGCTGAAAGCCGGAAAGCGCGGACAGGGCAATGCCAAAAGAGAACAGGCCGAGATATCAAAGAAGCTGCAGGATACTCTAAAGAGCTTTGGGATAAACGTTACAATGACGGATGTGAGTCAGGGACCGACGGTGACAAGATATGAGATGCTGCCCGAAGCAGGAGTCAAGGTCTCAAAGATAGTCAGTCTTACCGATGATCTCAAGCTGGCACTTGCCGCGGAGAGTATCCGGATAGAAGCTCCCATACCCGGCAAGAGTGCCATAGGTATCGAGGTGCCAAATACCGAAGTGGTGCCTGTGATGCTGCACGATCTGATAGTATCCGATGAGTTTGTAAATTCCAAATCCAGGATATCCTTTGCGGTAGGAAAGGATATAGCCGGCAAGCCGGTGGTATTTGATATTGCGAAAATGCCGCATGTACTCATAGCCGGAGCTACCGGAGCCGGCAAATCCGTCTGTATCAATACGATCATAATGAGCATACTTTATAAGGCAAGACCTGACGAGGTCAAGCTTGTGATGATAGATCCAAAGGTGGTGGAGCTTTCAATATATAACGGTATACCGCACCTTATGATTCCTGTGGTCACTGATCCCCAGAAAGCGGCAGGAGCTCTCAACTGGAGCGTGATCGAGATGGACAGAAGATATAATGAATTTGCGACTCATTCCGTGAGAGACCTGAAGGGCTATAACGCGATAGCCTTAAAGGAAGGGCTGCCGGTAATGCCACAGATAGTTGTCATAGTGGATGAGCTGGCAGATCTTATGATGGCTGCAAAAAGTGATGTGGAAACAGCTATAGTCAGACTGGCTCAAAAGGCAAGAGCCGCGGGGATACATCTCATCATAGCTACGCAAAGACCCTCGGTGGATGTCATTACGGGTCTGATCAAGGCTAATATGCCAAGCCGTGTGGCATTTACTGTTACGTCGGGAGTGGACTCCAGAACGATCCTCGATGTGGTAGGAGCAGAGAAGCTGCTGGGAAAGGGTGATATGCTTTTTTACCCTGTCGGATATCCCAAGCCTGCCAGAGTACAGGGTGCATTTGTGTCCGACGAGGAGGTAGAAGCGGTAGCATCGTTTATAAGAGCGCAAAAGAAGGATGATGACGGACAGACCAAGATCCTTGAAGAAATGAATGCTGCCGTAGCCTCCGGTGACAGCAAGGGGACGGGCGGTGTCCAGGGAGCATCTGCATCAGGTGCTGACGAGGACGAGATATTCATACAGGCGGCGGAATTTGCGGTAAACCTCGATAAAGAGACTATCTCTATCGGACTCCTGCAAAGGAAGTTCAGGCTTGGATTCAACAGAGCGGCTCGTATAATGGATCAGCTTTCCGAGGAAGGCATAGTGGGAGAGGAAATGGGAACCAAGGGACGCCGTATTGTAATGAC
>CAJOME010000061.1 GCA_905235585.1 uncultured Lachnospiraceae bacterium
CTGCGTCTCAGAAAGTCCGCAGTCAAGCCATTTAAATGCGACTTCGTCGCGGGCTTGCCTGCAGTATGTCCAATGCTTTGGCACGAAACCCGCATAAATACGTGTTTCTGATTGCAGGTCGCAAAAATATATGACTTTTTGAGGCAACGCCGCAAGAAGTCGCATTTAGAACGTCAAAGCACCGTTTCCATCCCGTAGAGCTGGATCTTCATGCCCATCGCATCATAGAATGCTTTCGCCTTGTCGTTACCCTCCCAGACATGGAGAGTGATGTTATAAAACCCGTTTGTCCTTGCCCAGTCGCAGACATATTCATAAAGAGCGCGTCCCACATGCCTGCCCCGGGTATTCTCATCTACGCAGAGATCGTCTATATATAGCGTTCTGTGCGATGGCTCGTTAAAGCCATTATGCTCCTCTATTACGGTAAAGCAATACCCCATGAATGTACCGTCATCATCGTATGCTGCAAAAATGGGCCTGCTGTCATCCGCTATGATGGCAGCAAGCTCATCCTTTGTATATTTGCGTTTCCCCTCTATGAAAAGATCCGGCCTGATGTCGGCATGTACCTTGCAGACCTGCTCCAGCAGTCTCTCTATGTCAGGCTGATCCTTTTCTTCTGCGCGTTCTATGATCATCGAGCTGTTTTATTTCTTCAGCGAATCCCTGATCTCCCTGAGAAGAAGGGTCTCCTCTGAAGGATCCTCTTCTGCCGCTGCTTCCGCCTCCTCTTTCTTTCTGAGCGCATCAGCCTTTTCCTTCATCTTGTTGAAGGACTTGATGATCATAAAGAGCACGAAAGCGGTGATAAGGAAGTTTATGACTGCCTGTATGAAGTTGCCGAACATGATCTGCGCATCTCCTATGCCGACGGAAATGCTCGAAAAATCCAGTCCTCCGACGATAAGCCCGATGACGGGTCCGATGATGTCATCCACTATGGATGTGATGATCGTAGTGAAAGCACCGCCGATGATGATACCTACCGCCATGCTCATCACATCGCCCCTTGAGATAAACTCCTTAAACTCCTTAATAAATCCCTTCATGATATATTCTCCTATGCTTTATTTCCCTTGTTTCTTAAATATCAGTATATGAGCTTGTGCCACTCCTGCAGGCTCTTTACTTCGCCCTGACCGTTCTCCTTCACATAGCCGATACCCTCGGCTACGGAACGTGCCGCTGCCGCTGTGGTGATATAGGTGACGCGGTTCTTTACTGCAGCTTTTCTCAGATAGCTGTCATCGTGCTTGGAATCCTTGCCTATGGGGGAATTGACTACCAGCTGTATATCTCCGTTTGTCATGTAATCCACGATATTTGGTCTGCCCTCATGCAGCTTTTTCACCATCTGCGCAGGTATCCCGGCCTCAGAGATGCGGTCGTAATTTCCCTTGGTGGCCATGATATTAAAGCCCGCTTCATGAAATGCCCGTGCCAGCTCCGCTACCTCCGGCTTGTCTGCCTTGTTGAGCGATATGAGCACGGTTCCTTCAAGCGGCAGTACACTCTTTGCCGCTTCCTGTGCTTTATAGAAGGCAAGTCCCGCGGAATCCGAGATCCCGAGGACTTCACCTGTGGATCTCATCTCGGGTCCGAGGATCGGGTCTACCTCAGGGAACATGTTGAACGGGAATACGGCTTCCTTTATGCCATAATACGGCACGGTACGTTCCTTAAGCTCCGGCACCGGAGAAGGCTTGCCTGTGAGCGCTCCCGTGACTATCTCTATGGCTATCGGTACCATCCTTATGCCGCATACCTTTGATACAAGAGGCACCGTTCGTGATGCTCTGGGATTGGCTTCTATGACAAACACCTTTCCGTCTTCTATCGCGAACTGTATATTGAGGAGTCCCTTTACTCCCATCTCCACAGCCATCTTCTTGGTATATTCCTTTATGGTCGCGAGATTATCCTCGGAGATATGCTTTGAAGGCACTATGCAGGCGGAGTCTCCCGAGTGAATGCCTGCGAGCTCTATATGCTCCATTACTGCAGGCACATATGCGTGCTCGCCGTCGGAGATCGCATCTGCCTCGCACTCCATAGCGTGATGCAGGAATCTGTCTATGAGTATGGGTCTGTCGGGTGTGACGCCGACTGCCGCTTTCATGTATTCCTCCATCTGATCATCGTCGTAGACTACCTCCATGCCTCTGCCGCCAAGGACATAGGAGGGTCTTACCATTACGGGATAAGATATCCTTGCAGCGACACTCTGAGCCTCTGTGACAGTCGTTGCCATCCCCGACTCGGGCATGGGTATGCCGAGCTTATCCATCATGTTCCTGAACTGATCCCTGTCCTCCGCCAGATCTATTACCTCCGGTGAAGTACCGAGTATGTTCACTCCGTTCTTCTTAAGAGAAGATGCCAGATTCAGCGGGGTCTGTCCGCCAAACTGGGCTATGACACCTGCAGGCTTCTCCACGGCATGTATCGAGAGCACATCCTCCAGTGTAAGCGGCTCAAAATACAGCCTGTCCGAAGTATCGTAATCGGTAGACACTGTCTCGGGGTTGCAATTTACTATGATAGTCTCAAACCCGAGCTTTTTAAGGCTCTTTGCCGCATGTACGCAGCAGTAGTCGAATTCTATGCCCTGTCCGATACGGTTTGGTCCGCCGCCGAGTATCATTATCTTCTGCTTTCCGTTATCCGGTATCGGGGCACTCTCATCCGAGTTGTATGTCGAATAATAATAAGCGCTGTCCTCGGTACCGCTCACGTGTACGGCTCCGTAGGTCTCCGTCACGCCGAGAGCCTCTCTTTTCTTTCTGATATCATCCTCGGATATCTCAAGTATCTCGGCGAGATACCTGTCCGAGAAGCCGTCCTTCTTTGCCTGTATCAGCTTATCATCCGCAGGGAGCTTTCCCTTATCTTTAATAAGTGCTTCCTCTTCATCCACGAGCTCCTTCATCTGCTCGATGAAATAACGCTTGACATGAGTAGCCTCAAATATCTCCTCTATCGTCGCACCCTTTCTTAAGGCCTCGTACATCTCGAAATGCCTTTCTGAATTAGGTGTCACCAGCCTGCGCAGCAGCTCTTCCTTTGTAAGCCCGTTAAAGTTTTTGACAAATCCGAGACCGTATCTGCCCTTTTCGAGTGAACGGATGGCCTTTTGGAAGGCTTCTTTATATGTCCTTCCTATCGACATGACCTCGCCGACAGCTCTCATCTGCGTGCCGAGCTTATCATCCACTCCCTTGAATTTCTCAAATGCCCATCTGGCAAACTTGACTACCACGAAGTCTCCGCCGGGCTTGTACTGCGAGAGATCTCCCCATACACTGTCCTTCAGATCCTTTAAGGTAAGCCCCGTCGCAAGCTTTGCGGAAACGAGCGCGATGGGAAAGCCGGTTGCCTTTGATGCGAGCGCAGATGATCTGGATGTCCTCGGATTTATCTCAATGACGATGATACGTCCTGACTTCGGATCGTGCGCGAACTGGACATTCGTACCGCCTATGACGCCGATATGCTCGACTATCTTGTATGCCTGCTCCTGCAGGCGCTTCTGTACATCCTCCGAAATGGTGAGCATGGGAGCTGTGCAGAAGGAATCTCCGGTATGTACTCCCATGGGGTCCACGTTCTCTATGAAGCATACCGTGATCATATTATTGTCCTTATCACGGACGACCTCCAGCTCTAGCTCCTCCCAGCCGGATACGCACTCCTCTACCAGCACCTGATGGACAAGAGATGCCTGAAGACCTCTGGCGCAGACTGTCTTCAGCTCTTCCTTGTTGTATACGAGACCTCCGCCGACTCCTCCCATGGTGTAAGCGGGACGAAGGACCACCGGGTAGCCGAGCTCCTCCGCTATCTCAAGTGCCTCCTCAACGGAATACGACACCTCGGAACGAGCCATCTCTATACCGAGGCTGTTCATTGTATTCTTAAACTCTACTCTGTCCTCACCGCGCTCTATCGCGTCTACCTGTACGCCTATGACCTTTACGTTATACTTATCAAGGATACCGGCCTTATACATCTCGGAGCATAGATTCAGACCGCTCTGTCCGCCAAGATTCGGAAGCAGTGCATCCGGGCGTTCTTTTTCTATTATCTGCGTGAGCCTTTCTACATTCAGCGGCTCGATATAGGTAACATCTGCCGTCTCGGGATCCGTCATTATCGTAGCCGGATTTGAGTTTACGAGCACTATCTCGTATCCGAGGCTTTTTAGTGCTTTACATGCCTGAGTCCCCGAATAGTCAAACTCGCATGCCTGTCCGATGATGATAGGACCCGATCCTATGATCAGTACCTTGTGGATGTCTGTTCTCTGTGCCATTTGCTGTCTCCTCCAACCGTTTTTTATTGCAAGCCGTTACTGCCGTTTTTCTTTGCCTCTTTTGCCAGTCTCTTTTCTTCCATGCGTTCTGCTTTTTCCCGCTTCTTTTCTTCCTGACGCCTTTCTTTTTCCGCCTTTTTGACGGACTGTGCCACTTCTTTTTCAGCCACCCTGCTCATGCTCTTCAGGTATTTTCCGGCGCGTCTTACCTGTTTCTTATCCCCCTTATACGGGTCATACAGGAAATAAGATATGACTCCCGTTACAAGGATGATAACGCCGGCTGTAACAACTGCGGGATAGAGCTCCTGATGGTATGCCTGAGTATCTGCGGCCTGAATGATGATCATATAATATACGAAAGCCGTGAGCATTACCGGAAACAGAAGCATATACAGTAATCTGAGTACATAGGTGACGATCTTCGGTCTGTTCCCGTGGTTCAAAAGCGTGCCCTCTACTGCGGTCAAAAAGCACAGCAAAAGCGTGATATCGGTGAACATGCCGTTCAAAAATCCGGATATTACGATAAGGACTATCGACATGAAAAATAATGCGAACTCGGCTCCCTGCAGCAGCGCTTGATCGCGTCTGCCTATGCCCTCATACCTGTCCTCCGATACCCCGTGCATGGAGAGCACCCGCCGCTTTACATCCTGCTCTAAAGCATCGTTTATCTGTCGCTCCTTATCTGTCGCGGCAAGGCTTTCGGTGACATTTTCAAGCATACTGTTAAGGTAGTCCTGCTGTACACGTATCCTTTCGCTCCGTCTTAGCTCCAGCTCTCTTTCCCTTACGGCTTCTTCTTCGAGCTTCTTCACCTTCTCCGCTATGGGACTGTTTATGTCGGCGGTGTATTTTACCGGCTCCGCATCGGATACCTGTATGTCTTTTTCATCTATTATGATTTCTGTACTGTTCTCTTGTTCTGCCATTTCTCCAAAAATATGACAGGTCACTTGCCGTAACCTGTCATTAGTGAAAATACTTATCCTATCTCATCCGCTGACGTGATGAGGTCTATGAGATGCTCATCGTTCATCTTCCGGCACATCGCCACGAGCTGATCGATGGTAACTCCGTGGAGCTGCTGCTTCACTCCTCTTATGTTTATGGACACGGTTCTTTCTTCTACTTCTTTATCCCCCACCACTATGATATACGGATCTTTGAGATTCTTGTATTCCTTTATCTTTTCATTCATATTTTTATCGGCGATATCGACCTCGACCCGCACACCGGCATTTTCAAGGATCTTCTTAAGCTCAAGCGCGTACTCATTATGCTCGACCCTGATAGGGACTATGCCTGCCTGATAGGGTGAAAGCCAGAAAGGAAACGCTCCTTTGAAGTTCTCTATAAGGATACCTATGAAACGCTCCAAAGAGCCGAATATGGCTCTGTGTATGACAACCGGCTGTACCATGGCTCCGGTCTGATCCTGATAGGTAAGACCAAAATTGTGAGGCAGCTGGAAGTCGAGCTGTATCGTGCCGCACTGCCACTCACGTCCCAGTGCGTCCTTTATCTGCAGGTCTATCTTGGGTCCGTAAAACGCTCCGTCACCCTCGTTTATCTCATAGCCGCCCTCTCCGTATTTCTTATCCAGTATACGTTTGAGTGCCGCTTCCGCCTGATTCCAGTCTTCGATATCTCCCATGAAGTCCTCGGGTCTCGTGGAAAGCTCCGCTCTATAGGTGATACCAAAGGTGGAGTAGATCTCGTCGGCTATGGATATAATGTTGTCAATCTCTTCTTCTATCTGCGCTACGGACACAAAGGTATGATCGTCGTCCTGCCTGAAGGCCTGCACACGGAATAATCCGTTGAGAGCCCCGCTCTTTTCCTTACGGTGTACCATATCGAGCTCGTTGTACCTGATGGGAAGCTCCCTGTAGGAGTGGTTTGTCCTTGCATATGTCATCATCGCGTTGGGACAGTTCATTGGCTTCGCCGCCATCACGTCATCCGCGTCGGGAGTCCACGTCGTACCCGGGACTATGAACATATTATTCTGATAGTGCGCCCAATGCCCCGATATGAGCCAGAGCTTTTTATTGTTTATGACAGGTGCGGAGATCTCCTGATATCCGTTCCTGTCATGGATAGTCCTCCAATACTCCACAAGCGCGCGGTACATCCTCCATCCTCTCGGAAGCCAGTAGGGCATACCGGGAGCTGTCTCATGGAACATGAAGAGCCCGAGCTCGGGTCCCAGCTTCTTGTGATCGCGCTCCTCCGCCTCTTTTACAAGAGCGAGATGCTTTTTGAGCTCGTCCTTTGAGGGGAAGGCATAAATGTATATCCTCTGCATGGAGTCATTTTTCGCGTCACCCCTCCAGTATGCTGCAGACACAGCCTTTACCTTGAACGCCGTGGAGAGGAGCTCTGCGGAGTTCTCCACGTGAGGACCGCGGCAGAGATCCACATAGTCATCACCTGTATAGTAGATACTGATGGTCTCACTGTCAGGCAGATCCTTTATTATCTCTTTCTTGTATTTCTGATCCTTAAAAAGATCCAGTGCCTCATCCTTGGAGATCTCTTCTCTTGTCCATGTCTCCTTTTTCTTAAGAATCTCTCTCATCTTGTCTTCTATTGCCGTAAAATCCTCCGGAGAAGCCGGACGAGGCAGGACAAAATCATAGTATGCTCCGTCAGCTATCTGCGGACCTATCGCGTACTGTACGCCTTTGCCGAATATCTCTATAACTGCTTTCGCAAGAACATGTGCCAGCGAATGCCGGTACAGTGATAAAAACTCTTCTCTCTCCATTGATGACGATTACCTTTCAGATTTATGAACTCCGACGGAGATTATATCATATTTTCATTCAAAAGGATATATGAGTTAAAACAGCATCTTTTTGTTGCGGGTAATAGTAAAAAATAATATAATTAGTAAAAATAATTCAAATTAGTAAAATAAATAGGAAATAGTAAAAATGAAAAATCCGTATACGCTTCAATTTGGCAAAGAACCTAAAAATCTCATATCAAGGGCTTCGCAGATAGCGGAAATAGAGGAAAACTTCAGAGAAGATGTTCCTGTGCAGCAGGTCTATATGATCACAGGAGTCAGAGGCTCAGGAAAAACTGTCCTTATGACGGAGATAGCAAAAAAATTCAAAGATGACAATGAATGGGTAGTAGTAGAGCTTAATCCCAGATCGGATCTCTTAAATGAAATGGCGGCAAAGCTCAGCAGCGAAAATGCGCTTGCGGAAATCTTCCAAAGAGCAAAAATAAACCTGTCATTTTTTGGTATAGGATTAGAGGTTTCGGGGAGTGTACCTATAACGAATATAGAAACAGCACTGGAAAAAATGCTTGATAGCCTGAAAAAAAGAGGAAAGCATGTTCTGATAGCTATAGATGAGGTCACAAATACAGAGGAAATGGGTGTTTTTGCCGGTGCTTTCCAAATATTCGTAAGACACGACCTGCCGGTTTATTTAGTGATGACTGGACTTTATGAAAATATAGACGCACTGCAGAATGAGGAGAACCTTACCTTTCTTTACAGAGCGGCGAGAATAGATCTCAAGCCTCTAAATCTGGGTGTGATAGCCGGAAACTATGAAAAAGCTTTTAATATAAAACCCGACACGGCAAAAGAAATGGCAAGGCTTACAAGGGGATATCCATACGGCTTTCAGGCATTGGGATACTTTACGTGGGAGAATAAAGGTGACTACACAAAGGCACTGGATCAGTACAAGCAGCTTTTGGATGAGAGAGCATATGAAAAGCTTTGGTCAGAGATGTCTGCGGGGGATAAGCGGATAGCTTATGGTATAGCGAGTTCAAAGTCGGGGAAAACCGGTGAGATAAGGGATATATTAAACTTAAAGCCTAACGAGATAAATCCATATAGAAAACGGCTGATAAGAAAAGGTATCGTGAACGGAGATGAGCGCGGTGTATTAAAGTTCACACTACCCTTATTTGAAAGCTATGTGATGGATAATTATGATTTGAATATTTAGAAAAAGATATTTACCATAAAAATAATGAATATACTTCTCCCGAAAAATGTTAAATATATAATTGAAAAACTGCAGGACGCAGGCTTTGACGCATATGCCGTCGGGGGCTGCGTCCGTGATGTATTGCTCGGTAAAGAGCCTAATGACTGGGATATCACGACGGATGCGTCTCCCTATGAAGTAAAGCCGCTTTTCAGGCGCACCATAGATACAGGCATAAAACACGGTACAGTCACAGTCATGCTGAACGATGAAAACGGTAATTATACCGGGTATGAAGTCACGACCTATCGTATAGACGGAGAATATGAGGACTCTAGGCATCCCAAGGAGGTCACCTATACAAAGGATCTGAAAGAAGATCTGAGACGCCGGGACTTTACCATAAACGCAATGGCATACAATGATAAAGCCGGACTGGTGGACATCTTCGACGGAAGAGGCGATCTTAAAAGGCATACCATAAAGGCGGTAGGTGATCCGCACGAGAGATTTTCCGAGGATGCCCTGCGTATATTAAGGGCATATCGCTTTGCGGCGCAGCTTGGCTTTGATATAGAAGATGAAACCGCGGAGGCTGCCTCAAGGCTCAGAGACACGTTGAGCAGGATATCCGCGGAGCGTATACAGACTGAATTTACGAAGCTGATATGCTCACCGCATCCCGAGATACTGTACGATATGTATCTTGCAGGCATAACCGAGGCGATAATGCCGGAGTTTGACGAATGTATGCGGATGGATCAGAAAAACAAGCATCACCTCTATAACGTGGGCGAGCATACGATAAAGGCAATGATGGTAAACGCGATTTATTCCAATATTGAGTTTGACGCAGATACCTTAAGGTATATCAGATATGCCCTTTTATTCCATGATTTCGGAAAGCCCGAAGCAATGACAGAGGATGAGAACGGTGCCAGACATTTCAAAGGACATGCCATCGTATCCGAGCATATCGCGAAGGACATAATGAGGCGTCTGAAGCTGGACAATGACACGATCAATATGGTCTGCCTGCTGGTGAAATGGCATGACTACAGACCGGAAGCCACAAAAAAGAATGTCAGGCGCGCGATGAACAGGGTTGGAAAAGACGCTTACCGGCTCCTTTTTCCCATAAGGATAGCGGATACTCTGGCGCAATCCATGTATCGCAGACAGGAAAAGCTTGCGTATGAACGTGAGATAATGAGATTATATTCGGAGATCATAGAGGAGGGAGATCCCGTTTCTCTTAAGGATCTCGCTGTGACGGGCTCGGATCTTATAGAGCACGGCTACGAACCGGGACCCGCCATTGGTGACAAGCTGAAAGAGCTTTTGGAGATAGTATTGGAAGACCCGTTATGCAACACAAAAGAAACACTTCTTTCAAAAATCTGATTGGGATCATATCAGTATTTATAGCTGCGTCAGTATGTACGGGATGCGGGGAAACGCCTGTACAGCAGACATCTGTCTCCGCTGTCAGTACAGCATCCGAGGAAAGCGTAGTGGAAATACCCGATCTGGAGACCGATGATACAGCCGTATTTGTTGAGTATATGCCGGAAACGGCAGATATCCGCCTGATGTCGGCGGACAACGGAAGGACCTATACTGTTTCCGTAAATGAGCTTACTACCTTTTCCGACAACCATGGCAGAGTGAGTGTGGCGGAGCTCTTTGAGCCGGGCATGATAGTTCAGGCAAAGATATCCATACATTCGAGAGCGCTCAAGTCCCTTGCCCAGGCTGCGGACGCGGTGGTAAGAAGAGACGTGACGGACTTTGAGATGAATATGAACAGAGGAGTGTTTAAGCTTTCCGACGGTACAAATCTGCACATAACCGAGAATACGGCCGTGTTTAAGAACGGTCAGAAGATAAAAGCCGGGGATATATCAAAAAGCGACACTCTTATCGTCAGAAGCGTGGGTCACGAGCTTTACAGTATAGTGATAACCTCCGGCTACGGACATCTGAGGATAAAGGGTACGCAGTTCTTCAGCGGAGGATGGATACAGATAGCGGGCATGATACGTCCCGTGACGGACGACAGCAGTATGCTGCTCGATGTACCGGAGGGCGAGTATGAGCTGATCGTGACCTATAAGGGCAGGGGCGGTTCAAAGAATGTCGCTATCAACAGAGGAAGGGAGTCTGTGACAGATGTCTCTGACATGAAGGAGGATCTGGTGAAGACAGGAGAGCTGGTATTCACCATCCGGCCAATAGATGCGCCCGCAAAAGTAAAGATAGACGGGAAGGAAATAGATCACCTCAGTCCCGTGACGCTGGAGTACGGAGTATATATGATGGAGGTCAGCGCTCCCGGATATGCCGTCATAAAGGAGAGGATATCTGTCGGGTCTGATGTGTCAAATGTAGATATAGAGCTGCAGCAGAGTGATACGGGAGAAAACAGGGATACTGCGCTTAAAGATAAGGAAGATGACGAAGAGACGGACGCAGACAGCCCCAAGATCCTGAATACCCCTACCGGTTTAACGGAGGGCAGCAATACCGGCAGTACCACAACAACGAGCAGTACTGCAAGCAGTTCATCCACTGATACGGGAGCTGCCGACAGCAGCGTCCTGTACGGCAATCATATCTATATCGAGGCACCCGAATATGCGGAGGTGTATTTTGACGGTATATACAAGGGGATCATACCGTGCTCCTTCACTAAGGAGTCAGGTACCCATGTGATAACGCTCCGCAGAGACGGATACGAGACCAGGACTTTCACGGTCACGCTGGATACCACCACTCAAAACGAGACATATTCATTTTCGGAGCTGCAGGCAAAGTAAGGTAGATATAGGTTACTGTTCAGACAGCTCTGCGCACTTGCTGCGCTGAGCGTGAGAAAGATTACAGAAGCCAATACAAGGATTTGCCCCATTGCCGAAGGCAATTTT
>CAJOME010000062.1 GCA_905235585.1 uncultured Lachnospiraceae bacterium
GTCGGGAAGAGGGTCGAGCTGAAGAGCGAAAGAATACCGAGATCGAGAGAAAGCGCGCGGATGAAGCCGAGGCCGAGGTAAAGAGGTTGCGGGAAGAGAATGCCAGATTAAAAGCATTGAAACGATAATAAACGCGGAGGCGAAGGCAATGATACTTACAGAGTTTGACGAAAAAGGATACGAAAAGACCATACGCGAAGAAGGCTATGCGGATGGAGAAAAGGCCGGTCGCGAAGAAGGCCGGGAAGAGGGTCGAGCTGAAGAGCGAAAGAATACCGAGATCGAGAGGAAACGTGCGGATGTGGCAGAGGACGCTAAACATGCGAATAAGTAAAAAATAAAAAAATTGAAAACAGGGGTTAAGTATCCGGAAAAAAGTCCGATATAATAAACATGAAGTTCAACGTGCATGTATCGTACGGCGTGGACGGAGAACAAAAACAGTACATAAAGAATCCGCAAGGAAGCGGAGCAATTTAATTCAAGGAGGAAAAGATTATGGTAGTACAGCACAACTTAACAGCAATGAATTCCAACAGAATGCTCGGCATCACTCAGGGAGCACAGGCGAAGTCTCTCATCCGGTTACAAGATCAACCGTGCAGCAGATGACGCAGCAGGCCTCTCCATAAGTGAGAAGATGAGGAAGCAGATACGCGGACTCACACAGGCATCAGCAAACGCAGAAGACGGAATCAGCGCAGTGCAGACAGCAGAAGGTGCTTTGAACGAAGTACACGACATGCTGCAGAGAATGAACGAACTGGCAACCAAGGCTGCAAACGGCACGATGAGCTCATCCGACAAGAATGATGTTCAGAACGAGATCAAGCAGCTGTCAGAAGAGATCGACAGAGTAGCAACGACCACAAAGTTCAACGAGACATACCTGCTCAACGGTTCTGAGACAGGAAAGCTCGGAGACAGGCAGTGGAACGGACAGCTCAGCTTCTCACTCCAGGTTGGAGCAGACAACCTTTCAAGCAACAGGATCACCGTAGAGATCTTCTCTATCAGCGCATCAGCACTCGGTGTTGGTACACAGATTGTACAGGACGGCAAGAAGGTAGATGTCAGCGCAAACGATGCAGTCATGAATTATCACTACGGTCTCAACGACAATGGCTCTATCGTAAAGATAGGAGGAGCTGATATCGAGGCACTTACTGCTGAACAGAAAGAAAACGCAGTTGTTTCAGCAGGCTCAATCCTTCCTATAGGTGGAAATGTTACAAAGGGTGCTACAACAGGCGGCGGATACATCAGTGTTAAGACCAAGACAGCAGCAAGGGCTGCAATGGACAACATTTCAGCAGCTATCAAGCTCGTATCGGCAAGAAGGTCAAAGCTCGGTGCAGTTCAGAACAGACTTGAGCACACGATCAAGAACCTGGACAACGTCGTAGAGAACACGACAGCAGCAGAGAGCCAGATCAGAGATACAGATATGGCTTCAGAGATGGTGAAGTATTCGTATTCAAACAACAACATCCTGATGCAGGCAGGACAGTCCATGCTGGCACAGGCAAATCAGACCAACCAGGGCGTGCTTTCACTCCTCGGCTAATCTGTAAGGTAGCGGATACCAAACCGGATATCTGTAAAACGTACGAAGAAGGGGGCAACCGACAGGTTGCCCCTTTTCAACATACATCACACTAAAAAAGCCCCCCATCAGGGAGGCTTTTGAGGTTACTCTTCTCCTTCTTTTACAAGCGGAGCATATTTCTTTTGAATGTCCGGGTCGAAGGACAGCATGGGTTCCACATCATTCTTACCATTTATCCTTCTATCGACATAGTTTTTTGTAAGCTTTACTACCAGTGGAGTAAGTGAAAGCACACCGATAAGGTTCGGTATCATCATGAGACCGTTAAACGTGTCGGAGATATCCCAGGCAAGAGAAGATGTCATGATCGCACCGGATATCAGCATAAGCACAAAAATGATCCTGTATATCTTCGCTCCCTTTACCCCGAAGAGGTACTCCACGGCCTTTGAGCCGTAATGTGACCAGCCGAGTACGGTTGTAAATGCAAAAAGGAGCACAGCTATAGCGACAAACCATTCTCCCGGCTTGCCGAATATATTTCCGAAAGCCTGCGCGACAAGTGTCGCGTCATCTGTTCCCTCTTTTACAAGTCCGGTTGTAAGATCTATAGCTCCGGAGGAAAGTACTACAATAGCTGTCATCGTACATACGACCATAGTATCCGCAAAGACCTCAAATATTCCCCAGAGTCCCTGCTTTACCGGCTCTTTTACGTTTGAATTGGAATGTACCATGACAGAGGATCCGAGACCTGCCTCATTTGAGAAGACGCCTCTCTTACAGCCCTGCGTGATGACCTCCGATATAGCGACACCTGCCGCACCGCCGGCAGCGGCTTTTATACCGAAGGCAAACTTAAAGATAGAAGCAAGCATGGCACCAATGCTGCCTATATGTATAAACATGATGATAAGTGCGCCTATCACATAAGCTACAGCCATGAAGGGCACGACCTTCTCGGCAAATGCTGCAATCCTCTGCAGACCGCCGATGATGACAAAACCGCCGATGATCATAAGACAGAAGCCTATAGCCCAGTTTACAAGGGACACACCGGCTAATTCCGTTGCAGATATACCATCGAAAAAAGCGGACTTTAGGTTGAGAGTTATTTTATTGACCTGTCCCATATTTCCTATTCCGAATGACGCGAGTACGGCGAATACCGAGAACAGACCGGCGAGAAACGCTCCTATATGCCTGCAGCCCCTGTATGATCCGAGTCCGTCCTTCAGATAGTACATGGCACCGCCTGACCATTCTCCTTCAGCGTTCTTTCTTCTATAGTATATTCCGAGTATATTCTCGGAAAAGTTGGTCATCATCCCAAGGAAAGCAGCTATCCACATCCAGAACACCGCTCCGGGACCGCCTATGCATATGGCTGCGGACACACCGGCTATATTGCCGGTTCCGATGGTCGCTGCGAGTGCCGTGCACAGAGCCTGAAACTGGGATACTGACCCGGACTGCTTGCCGAGCTTTTTATGAGTATCCTTGCTGAATACCGATCCGATAGTCTTTATCCACCAGTGCCTTAAGTGCGTGATCTGAAAGCACCGGGTGATCACTGTGGTGACAAGTCCTGTACCAAGGAGCAATACAAGGCCTATCTTTACCCACACAAATCCGTTTATGGCATCATTAACGTTTGTGATCGTATTTACAAAATTGTCCATCCTTCCATCCTTTCCTAAATATAAACAGCATATATAAGAATACTTTAAGCTATATACGCCTTTGCAAAAATAAAAGAGCTCATATACGTGACTGTCGCCACTGTGAGCTCCTTTGCCTACATTTTCCAATACTACCTATAATAAGCAGATTTGTCAAGAGTTTCGGGACAGTGCAAAATGTGGTATTATAGATCTGTATGAAAACCTATATACGATTACTTTTTTTCATAATGATATTTATGTGGACACCGATGATCTTCGCATGCGTGCCTGACATTGACTCTGCTCATATATCGTACGGTATCAGGGCTGCAGGGACGTACAGGGCCGGAACGGAGAAAGTGGAGATCGCGGACAAGACGAGTGCCCTGAGACAGGTACAGCCGGATACATTCAATGAGCCTGAGCTTACCGAAGGCGCTATTATTATGACCTCTGCAAGCATAGCCGGAGACAGCAGCATACAGGTGTCCGATGCAGTTGACATAACTAAAGGGGCGAATGATACCGCCGTAATAAAAGGGGCTGCAGACTATGCGAGAGCGATAGCGGGTCTCACAGACAAAGGGATCAGCAGGGCGGAAGCAGCCCCTGATGATGAAGAGCTACGGCTTGTCATGAAGGAGGTGTATAACGACCTTCGGGATATGACTGATAAGGCAGGAGATGAGAAAAATGCGGACGGTTCATCTGCGGAAAGAGCAGATACGCACGGTGACTCATACACTGTTGTGCAGGGTGATTGTCTGTGGAATATAGCGAAAGCCCAATATGGGAGCGGGATAGACTATATTAAGATCTATGAGGCAAATCGTGATGTGATAGGGGATGATCCGAATCTGATCTTTCCGGGGACGGAATTGGTGCTTCCATAACGTTCTGGTTTACATAACTATAAATCGAGTTTACATAAATGTCTGAAGTATACATTGACCGAGAAACCGCTGAATACGAAGAACGGCGAAGAGCCCGTGCTTTAAGGCGCGCAGAGCGTGCCAGACAGCAAAAAGAGAGAGAGAAGAGGATAAAGAGATATCTGATCATTGCCGGCATAAGCGCGGCAATAGTCATTTTTGCTGTCGGGGCTCTCTTTTTTTTGCTTTCAGTTCACGAAAAAGGCACTGCACACACGGTACAGGCTGAGAATTCTGTCGAAAATACAGCAAATGATCAAGTTGACATAACTCAGAACGATACCTCAGGAGATGCTCGGGAGCTGCTATACGAGGATGCCGATATAGCCGGAGAGGAGACGGGAGGGGGGACTCCGCTGATGACGGAGGTCACGGAGGAGGAGCTGCGTCAGGCTGCGATAGATAACGGTGAGATAACCGGTATCGGCCAAGAGATATTAAATACCCTGCCGGATGAGGCTACAGACGGGGTATCAGCTGCGGTGGATTCAGGCTATGCCATACTTGTTTCACTGTCCGACAACAGGGTAGTGGCAGCAAGGCAGGCTCATGACAGGATGTATCCTGCGTCAATGACCAAGGTGCTGACAGTGCTTGTCGCTGCCGATCATCTGGGAGGAGAGCAGCACCTGGACGATATCTTTACCATGACACAGGCAATAGAGGGCTTTTCCTATGAGAACGGATGCTCAAATGTCGGGTTTTCCGTCGGAGAGAGGATACGTGTGGAGGATCTCTTCTACGGCACGATACTTCCGTCAGGTGCCGATGCGGCCATGGGACTTGCCGAGTATACAGCCGGAGACCAGGAGAGCTTTGTCGCGATGATGAATGAAAAGCTGGATGAGCTCGGCATCTCCGACAGCAGCCATTTCACAAACTGTGTGGGGATCTATGATGACGATAACTACAGCACTGCGGCTGACATGGCTGTGATAATGAATGCGGCCATACAAAATCCGATATGCCTCAGAGCTCTTTCGACACACACATATACCACGACACCCACGTCCTATCATCCTGAAGGGATAACGGTCTCGAACTGGTTCCTAAGGCGCATAGAAGACAAGCAGGAGACCGGGACGGTAATATGCGGCAAGACGGGGTTCGTAACGGAATCCCTGAACTGTGCCGTAAGCTACGCGACGGATGATGACGGAAGAGGATATATATGCTGTACAGGATATGCTCACGGTGGCTGGCAGGCCATATATGATCATGTGAGCATCTACAGTAAATACTTTGATCCGGACGGGTATACAGAGCCTGCCACGGACGAATAGCGCATCCGCAGTGCGGTCACGAGCCGATATACAGGCTGATATGGGCTTAGCCCTATCGCTGAAATCGGCTTCAATCGGCAAAAAAGTTACTTTCGCATAAGAAACGGCTGTGAAGAGTAACGACGGAGCTTCCCCGGGAGACCGGGTATGATACAGAAGATGACTGATACATTTGAGTTATGTAAACAGGCTGGGAGCACAGCATAAAAGACGAGAGAGAATGTGGATCAGGGAAGTGGAAAAAGAATTGAATGCTATATATGGTGAGTCTAAGGCAAAGCAGGTAGCAGCTGTCCTCATGCCCGCATTTATCAGCGATTTCAGGAAAATGCTCTCACAGTCACAGAATGATGCGGAGATAACTGAGGAGTACAGAACCGAGGACAGATTAGTTTACATAATTCTCACCGGCAAAAAAATACGGATCAAAGGATCCGAAAAGCACATGCTTACAGGTGTATCCGTGAATGGAAAAAGCCTTCCGATTGAGGTTTACATAAATGCGCAGAGCATGGAGGAGCTCCCATGAGATCGGTAAATGATGATGTGAAAAGGCGGGATTTCGCACCTGTCTATCTGATCTACGGAGAAGAGGCATATCTCAGGGAGAACTATAAAAAGACGCTTATCAATGCACTCGTGAGTCCCGGTGATAATCTGAACTACAATAAGTTCCGTGGGACGGATACGGACATAGAGGCTGTGATATCCCTGGCTGTCACGCTTCCCTTTATGGCTGATAAACGTGTCGTGCTGGTGCAGGATTCGGAGCTGTTTAATAAATCGTCGGATGAGCTGGCGGAGTATATCGAAAATCCCTCGGCAGATACCGTGCTCATATTTGAAGAAGAGAAGGTCAATGTCAATAACCGTTCGTTCAAGGCGGCAAAAAGCGGAGGGTATTGTGTAAAAGCGGAAAGATATGATGTCAAAAAGCTGCCGGACTGGGTGGCGGCAGATTTTAAGAGATACGGGAAAAGGGTATCAGGCTCTGCCGTCGATCTCCTTATAGAGCGGGTCGGGTGCGATATGGCCGCACTTGATATGGAGGTGACAAAGCTCGTGTCGTATGTCGGTGAAAGAGAAGGAGTAGTAGACGACGATGTGATGAAAATGGTACACAGGAGCCCGAGCGCGACCGTGTTCCGGATGGTGGATGCCGTTGTCGACAGGCAATTGGACAGGGCTGTCGGTATGTATTATGATATGCTTTCAGGTGATGAGAGTCCGTTTGGCATACGTTCCCTTATAGAAAGACACTTCAGGATATTGCTTGTGGTCAGGGATATGGCTGAAAAAGGAGCTGACCATAAGGAGATATCCACGGCTGCCGGTATTTCCGAAAAGATCGTATGGAAGTACGAAAAACAGGCAAAAAAGTATTCGCGTGTTAAAATAAAGAATGTACTGAGCGAGTGCGCAAAGACCGAAAGGGATATAAAGCAGGGAAGGATAGCGGATAAGATCGCGGTAGAGCTGCTTATTTTCGGTATAGCGGACACCGACGGAGGAAATAATGGAAGAAATAAATGAGGATCTGCTCAGATTTCTTGATGCGGACGAATATGAAGACAAGCTTAAGATACTCGAAGAGGTAAAGAACAGGGTGGATGAGAAAACGGCGCAGATGATGGCTGTATCTCTCTCCATATCCACCGGAGGTGCTTCCGCAGACGAATGTATTGACAGGATCAGGGATCACCTTACATTACAGATACAATATGACGGAAAGAGGATGAGACGTTGAAATTACTGACATTTGCAATACCCTGCTACAATTCGCAGGATTATATCGGAAGGTGTATTGATTCTCTGCTTCCCGGAGGAGATGAGGTGGAGATACTCATCATTGATGACGGGTCGACGGATCTGACCGGAGATATGGCAGATAAGTATCAGGAGAAATATCCGGGCATAATAAGAGCGATCCATCAGGAGAACGGTGGTCACGGCGAGGCTGTAAACACGGGGATCAAGAATGCCTCCGGACTGTATTTTAAGGTAGTGGATTCCGATGACCGGGTCGATCCTGACGCGTACAGGCAGGTACTTGACAAGCTCAGGGAGCTCACAGGCGGTGATACTATCCTTGATATGATGCTGTGCGACTTTGTGTATGACAAGGAAGGGGCGAAGCGCAAGAAGGTAATGCATTATGAGTCATCCGTGCCGGTAGAGGAGCTTATCTCATGGGATGATACGAAGCATTTCAGAAAAGGGAAATATATACTCATGCATTCGGTGATCTACCGCACGAAGCTGCTGCGTAAATGCGGCATTGAGCTGCCGAAGCATACATTCTATGTCGACAATCTCTATGTGTTTGAGCCGCTCCCGTATGTAAAGACCATATATTATCTGCCGGTCAGCTTTTACCGCTACTACATCGGCAGAGAGGATCAGTCGGTCAATGAGAACGTCATGATCTCAAGGATAGACCAGCAGATCACTGTGACCAAGCTGATGATAGATTATTTTAAGGATACCAGGGTGGAGAATAAAAAGCTTCGCAGATACATGCGCAATTATCTTGAGATAATGATGGTCATATCGTCCATCTTTCTTATAAAGGCAGGCGACGAGGAGTCGCTTGCAAAGAAAAAGCAGCTGTGGGTGTATCTGAGATCCAAGGATACGGTTACATACTTTATCATCAGAAACAGTATGCTGGGACAGAGCATGAACCTGCCGGGAAAGGGCGGCAGGAAGATATCCATAGGCGGATATAAGATAGCGCAGATGCTGGTGGGATTTAATTAAAGACGTGTATATGGTATAACAAAACCAGCCCTTTGGCTGGTTTTGATTGCCCAGCCGTGTAAGAGCGCAAATATTATGCACCTGCCGGTGTATGTGGTATAATATAACATTCGTACATCGTTACGCTTTGAGGAGAAGTGCATAATACCATGGAAGAGTATAAACGGCATAATATAGCGACAGTGGTTCTTTGTGTGGCAGGTATTTGCCTGAACCTGCTGCTCAATATGAGTGTTATCGCGGCCGGGATCCCTCTTTATCTTAATACTGTCGGAACCGTGATAGTGTCTGTATCGGGCGGCTATCTGCCCGGTGTCATAGTCGGTTTTGCTACCAATATCATTGAATGTACATATGACCCGTCGGCTCTGTTCTATGGGAGCTTAAACGTACTTATAGCCCTTGCCGCCGCACGGATGGCAGATAAGGGCTGGATGAAGAGAGCAGTCGGCATTATCGGCGCGATCCCCGTATTCACGCTTATAGGCGGCGGACTGGGCGCTGTCATCCAGTGGTTTACGGAGGAGATGGCTTTCAGCAGCGAACAACTGAACGGCATGCTCTACAGTACAGGCTATTTCAATCCTGCCGCAGCTCATCTTGCATCGAGTATCATAATGGATCTGCCGGATAAGGTTGTCACAGTTCTCATTGCCGCTGTCATACTGCGGCTGATCCCCGAAAAATATTGGAATATTTTCTCGTTCAGATGGTGGCTGCAGTCGCCTGTTTCCGGGCAGCGGGAGATCTCTGAGGGCAGATCTGCCGTGCGCAGGATGTCTTTGCTGCAAAAAATGCTGATCGTGCTCATATTAGCACTTACCACAGTAGCGATAGCCGGGATAGTCACAAGCTATGAGATCTACAAGAAAGCCGTGATACACGAGCATACGCGGGTCGCCCAGGGGACAGCCGAGACCGCGGCCGGCATATTGGACGGAGACATGATCGATGAATATCTTGAGCGCGGCGAGGATATGGAGGAATACAGACTGTACAAAAGTATACTGAGTGACATGCTCCACAGCTCGACCGATATCGTCTATCTTTATGTCTATAAAATAGAGGAAGACGGCTGCCATGTTGTCTTTGATATCGATTCGGAAGGTACTCCGGGTGAGGAGACCGGTACCGTCATACCGTTTGATGAGGGATTTAAGGAATACCTGCCGAGTCTTCTTGCCGGCAAGGAGATCGAGCCTGTCATTACGGATGATACATACGGATATCTGCTGACAGCATATCAGCCTGTATATGACTCCAACGGGGTATGCGTGTGCTATGTCGGAGCAGATATCGATATGGCGCAGCTTATCGTCATGGAAAAAAGCTTCCTCACGGAGATGATCGCAGTATTCTTAGGCTTCTTTATCATGATCTGTGTATTTGTGATATGGCTTATGAGATACGGCATTGTCTATCCCGTAGGAACCATGACAAGACAGATGGACGATTTTTTGAATGCCGAGGAATCCCAGGAAAGCATAGATAAGAGTGTAAAGGATTTCAGGAGCATAGACATTCATACCGGAGATGAAGTGGAAATGCTGTATCGGTCAATATGCGCGCTTACTGCGAAGCAGGCAGAGCAGATGAGAAATATAAGGCATTTTTCGGAATCGACGGCAAAGATGCAGGACGGTCTGATCATTACGATGGCAGATCTGGTGGAAAACCGTGATTCCGATACGGGAGCGCATATTCAAAAGACAGCGGCATATGTAAAGATCATAGTGGAGGGTCTTAAAAGAAAGGGCTATTATGCCGAAAAGATCACGCCGAAGTTTATGTCTGACATAGTGCGAAGCGCGCCGCTGCATGATGTGGGAAAGATAAATATCCCGGATGGTGTCTTAAACAAACCCGGCAAACTCACGGATGAAGAATACGAGATCATGAAGATGCATACTGTCATGGGCGGAAGTATCATAGAGAAGGCCATAAGCACGGTGGAGGGAGAGAACTATCTTAAGGAAGCGAGGAACATGGCCAGGTACCATCACGAGCGATGGGACGGTAAAGGCTATCCGGACAGACTTCACGGCGAAGTGATACCACTCTCCGCGCGTATCATGGCTGTCGCGGATGTGTTTGATGCCCTTACCTCCCCGCGTGTTTACAAGCCGGCATTTCCGCTTGATAAGGCAATATCCATGATACAGGAGGGGGCAGGCAGCCAGTTTGACGCAAAGTGCGTGGAGGTATTTTTAGAGGCACTGCCGGAGGTCAAGGTAGTCTTGAGGAAGTATAACGAGGATGCAAATGCGTAAGTATAGGAGAGCGGCATTGAAGATAAGCGGAGAGAGGCTCAGGTATACAGCGGCTGTCCTGACTGTCGTCATCTGTATGGCGCTTTCGGGGACTTATAATAAGGACGTATATGCAGCATCGGCTGCAGGTACCGGATATGACAGCTACGGAGGAGGCTACGCGGCTACGGGCCAGCTCTCGGGTGTGGGATATATGGCGGAGGTCTACGATGCCACCAGCGGACTGCCCACCTCCGACGCGATGTTTATACTCGGAGCAGACAACGGTTATATATGGATCGGAGGCTATGCCGGTGTCATCCGCCATGACGGGTCAGTGTTTGAAAGGATGGATACGTCAAACGGGCTTACAAGCGCGAGAGGCTTTTTTGAGGACAGCAGAGGAAGGATATGGGTAGCAACAAACGATAACGGAGTGGTCGTGATCGATGGGGAGGAGCAGACACAGCTGACCTACAAGGACGGTCTGCCGTCTTCTTCCATCAGGATATTTGCCGAGGATAAAAGCGGCAATATCTTTATAGGGACGACCGTCGGAATATGCTACGCGGATCAGGAATTAAAGATACATGAGGTATCAGGCAGGGATATTTCAGGAGAGCGCGTCCTGAAGCTTGATACGGATCTTTCCGGCAGGATATACGGACAGGCAGCGAACGGTATCATTTTTGCGATAGATGATTGCAGTATCACAGAGCTCTATACCGATGGGGATCTGGGTATGACCGGTATATCGACTATTATGGCTGACCCCAAAGAGGCAGGGAAGGTATATATCGGTACGGAGAGTAATCTCGTGTATCACGGCAAATTCGGAGATAAGGCTGATCGTATGGAGCCTATACTGCTGGGGGATCTCAGAGAGGTACATTGGATCAACTATGACTGCGGAAGAGTATGGATCTCATCCATGAATGATGTCGGCTATCTTGACGAGAATAACCGGTTTCATATGCTCGAGGGTCTGCCCGTAAACAGCGGCATAGAGATGATGACCTCCGACTATCAGGGCAATATGTGGCTGGCTTCATCCACGCAGGGGGTTATGAAGCTTGTCACAAACAGCTTTGTCGATCTGACCGAAAAGGCAGGGATACCCGGAGACGTCACGAATGCCGCATGCCTTTACAAGGGTGAGATCTATATAGGAACGGATAACGGGCTTAGGATCATAGGTGAAGACGGTAAGGCAAAGATTACCGAACTGACGGCTTATATCGGAAACACAAGGATACGATGTATAAAAGAGGATGACAGAGGCAACCTGTGGATATGCACCTACACGAATGAAAAGGGACTGATCTGCTACAACGACTCCGGCGAGATAGTGTCATACACTACGGGAAACGGCATGCCGGGCAACGAGGTAAGGACCGTAACCTTTTCGCGGGACGGAGAGGTGCTTGCCGGGACAAACAGCGGTCTTGCGGTAATAAAAGACCATAAGCTTGTAAAGACCGT
This sequence comes from uncultured Lachnospiraceae bacterium, assembly GCA_905235585.1. Classification (GTDB taxonomy): domain Bacteria; phylum Bacillota; class Clostridia; order Lachnospirales; family Lachnospiraceae; genus NK4A144. The sequence goes on from CAJOME010000062.1 coordinate 11,920, forward strand.
CAGCGCCGACGATGATATAAAAACCACCGTTTTTATCACCGTTGAAAGATTATCGCCGAAAGTCCGCGTCGCGCCGAAGTCCAATAATTTCGGAGTACCGTCTCGCATGAACATAATGTTGTCGGGGCTGATGTCGCGGTGAATCAGACTTTCGCGCACGATTCGTCCCTGAGAATACCGTTTGGCGTTGTGCATGCATTCCAGGACGAAAGCTATCGGCTCAAGTTTTTTCATCACTTGCTCCAAAGGCAAACGGCCTCCGGAATCGTCAAGGATTTGCTTGAGCGTTTGCCCGTCCACGTATTCCATGACGATATAGGCGGTGTTATTGGCTCGGAAAAAATTTTTGACGGTGACGACGTTGGGATCTTTGCTGAAGGCCAGCATCTTGTAAGCCTCTCGGAGCAGATTGGTCAAGCCGTCTTTGAATTCGCCGGCATATGAGTCGGCGAGCGGATTGACGGTGCCGGCGCGGGCTCTGCCGGCTATGGTGACGGGGAAATATTCCTTTATGACG
>CAJOME010000063.1 GCA_905235585.1 uncultured Lachnospiraceae bacterium
AAAGCCGCCGAAGCCGTGAGGTGTGCAGGGATTGATCTGCAGTCCGCCGAGTGTCGGATAGACACCGAGGATATACTGTGAGATGTCCGTAAATGTCCAGGCAGCTGTACCCGTGAGCCAGCTGTTCTTGCCCTGACCGAAGAACCTGGCATCCTTTCCCGCGACCATCTGCGAATATACATAGGGCTCCGTGCGGTGTATCTCGGATATATCCTGAAGATATGCGGGGCAGGTCTTCTGATAGATCTCGAAGGCTCTGTCTCCGTCACCTACCACGGTTTCCGCTATGGATACCCAGGGATTGTTGTGGCAGAAGATACCGCCATTTTCCTTGTATCCCGGGGGATACGAGGATATCTCTCCGAGCTCCACATGGTATCTTGTATAAGCCGGCTGCAGGATCATGATACCGTACCTGGTATCGAGCATTTCCTTCACGGAATCCATAGCCTTCTGTGCCTCTCCGGTCTCCACACCGACTCCGGCGAGTACGCAGAAGCCCTGAGGCTCGATATAGATCTTTCCCTCATCACATTCATCGGAGCCTACCTTATTTCCGTTTGCGTCATATGCACGTACAAACCACTTGCCGTCCCAGCCTGCGGTAAGAAGAGCCTTTGTCATCTTTTCAACCTCGGCTCTTGCACGCTTTGCCTCATCGCCCCTTCCTGTGAAATCACAGAGATCAGCATACTCATTGCCGTATTTTACAAACATACCGCCTATGAAAACAGACTCTGCCACGGGACCCTCGGAGGGACCGAAGGTCTGGAATGACTCACCGGGATGCTCCGAGAAGCAATTGAGGTTCAGACAGTCGTTCCAGTCAGCGCGGCCGATAAGCGGCAGATCGTGAGGACCCTTATGATTGATTATATAATCAAGACTTCTTGTAAGATGCTCGAAAAGCGAGGTCGCCACGGACATATCATTATCATAAGGCACCTTCTCATCAAGGATGGAGGTGTCGCCTGTCTCTCTTATATAGGCGGAGGTACCGGCGATGAGCCAGAGCGGATCATCGTTAAAGCCGCTTCCTATATCCGAATTACCCTTCTTTGTAAGGGGCTGGTACTGGTGATAAGCCGAACCGTCCTGAAACTGGGTGGAGGCAATGTCTATGATCCTTTGTCTGGCCCTGTCGGGGATAAGATGAACAAAACCGAGAAGATCCTGGCATGAATCCCTGAAGCCCATGCCGCGTCCGATACCTGATTCGTAATAGGAGGCGGAACGGCTCATATTAAAGGTGACCATACACTGATACTGGTTCCAGATATTTACCATGCGGTTGACTTTGTCGTTCGCGGTATCTACCGAGAATTTTGACAGAAGCTTCTTCCAATAAGCCTTAAGATCGTTGAAGGACCTCTCTACATCGGCATCGGTCTGATATTTTGCGAGCATTTTCTCGGCAGGCTTCTTATTAATGACATCCTGAGCCTCCCACTTGTCATCCTCGGGATTTTCACAGTAGCCGAGTACGAAAACAAATGACTTTTCCTCTCCGGGGGCAAGGGTGATGTCTATCTGATGCGAAGCGACAGGATACCAGCCGGAAGTAACGGAGCCCCGGCATCTGCCCTCAAGTACAGCTTCGGGGTCTGCGGTTGAATTGTATACGCCCATGAAATCATCACGGGAGGTATCGAAACCGTCCACCCTGGTATTTACGGAATAAACCGCATAGTGGTTTCTTCTTTCGCGGTATTCGGTCTTATGATAGATAGTGCTGCCGATCACCTCGACCTCGCCCGTGGAGAGGTTTCTCTGGAAATTCGTCATATCGTCCATTGCGTTCCAGAGACAGAACTCTACATATGAGAAAAGCTGCAGCTTCTTCCCGGAGGAGCCCTCGTTCTTTATTACTATCTGCTGCACCTCGCAGGTATCATCCATCGGTACGAAGCAGAGTACATTTGCGGATACACCGTCCTTCTTGCCGTGGAACCTTGTATATCCGATGCCGTGACGGCATTCATACTCGTCAAGGGGAGTCTTGGTGGGCTGCCATGCGGGATTCCATACGGTATCACCGTCCTTTATATAGAAGTATTTGCCGTTGGTATCGGCGGGTACCGCATTATATCTGTACCTTGTGATGCGGAGCAGCTTTGCATCCTTATAGAAGGAATAGCCTCCGCTCGTGTTTGAGATGAGTGTGAAGAAGTCGCTGCTGCCCAGATAGTTGATCCAGGGCAGAGGTGTCTTCGGTGTGGTGATGACATATTCCATGCTGTCATCATCGAAATGTCCGAAATTCATGTCTGTACCCCCATATACTTTATCGATTAAGTTGTCCGGCTATGACCGGGTTAGTAATGATTATATTCTATAATATGCGGAAATACAACAGGAAATAGCAAATATTGGCACAGGAGCTTAATTTATGAAAATCACTTAAACCTTTAAGTAAATAAGAGCGTTCAGGAGGGTATCTCGTCAGTATCCATATAAGAAAGAGCAGTAAAAATGCGGTTTCTATAATAAATTACTAAATTTTTCAAAAAATATATTGACTGAATAGGCAAATTGATATATATTTGAATTACGAAAACGTTTAAGACAAGGAATGCATAATGGTATCGATGAAGGATATATCGAAAAAAGTAGGCGTTTCTGTCGCTACGGTAAGCAAGGCACTGAATGATCACAGTGATATAGGCGCGGCAACCAAAGAGCTCGTCAGGAAGACGGCAAAGGAAATGGGATATTTCCCCAATGCTTCCGCAAGAGCGCTCAAGACTCACAAGAGTCATAACATAGGAGTGCTTTTCAGAGACGAGGCAGGCAACGGGTTTACTCATGATTTCTATGCGGCAGTACTTGATTCGCTGAAGAAGACGGCAGAGTCCAAAGGCTACGACATAAGCTTTATCAACAGCAATAAGGACGTGATGCACATGAACTATCTGGAGCATTGCAGGTACAGAGGATATGACGGTGTAGTGCTCGCATGCATAGACTTCAGCGATAGAGATGTGGTAGAGCTTGCGACAAGCAATGTGCCGGTAGTAACGATAGACCACATATTTGATAACCGCACAGCTATCATTTCAGATAATGTATCGGGTATCAGGGAGCTGGTTGAGTACATATATAAGGAATGCGGGCACCGAAGGATAGCCTATATCCACGGGGCGGATTCCTCGGTCACGAGAAACAGGCTCGCAAGCTTTTATAAGACAATGGAAGAGCTCGGCGGGACGGTGCCGGATGAATATGTAAAGGACGGCATATACCGCAAACCGGATGTGGCTTATGATCTGACACTGGAGCTTCTGGAGCTTAAGGAGCCGCCCACATGCATCATATATCCGGATGATTTCGCATCGATAGGCGGGATAAATGCCATAAAGGCGAAGGGGCTTTCGATACCGCATGATATATCCATAGCAGGCTATGACGGTATCAGGATAGCGAAGGTACTTGATCCCAGGATAGCCACGATAGAGCAGGACACCGATAAGATAGGCGATCTGGCGGCAAAGAAGATAGTACAGCTTATAGAGAGACCCAAATCAGCGATAACCGAGAGGATAGTGGTCCAGGGAAGGCTCCTCAAGGGAGATTCGGTGAGAAATATGTATAACTCATAAACGTTTGGTATTATGGCAAAAGCCTTATACATAAATTACTTAATCATTAAGGAGGGAAAAAATGAAGAAGAAGATCGTAAGTATCATCCTAACAGCAGCAATGACAACTTCACTTCTTGCAGGATGCGGATCAAGCGCAGGTGATACAGCAGCACCCGCCGCAGCAGCAGAGGAAGCATCCACAGCAGAGGGAGCAGCACCTGCCGCAGCAGCAGAGGAAACAGCAACTGCAGCAGAGGGAGCAGCTCCCGCAGCAGCAGATGAGGGCTCAGTACTCAACATCCAGTGCTGGAACGAGGAGTTCAAGTCACGTGTAACAGATCACTATCCGGGATATGAGAAGGTAAATGACACTACCGGTAAGATCGGTGATGTAACTGTAAACTGGATCATCACTCCTACCGATGACAATGCATATCAGAATCACCTTGATGAGGTGCTTCCCGTAAACGAGAGCGCAGCAGCTGATGACAGGGTGGATATCTTCCTCGTAGAGGCTGACTATGCACTTAAGTATGTAAACGCTGATCCCGCTGTAGCAATGTCAATGGATGACCTTGGCATCGCAGCAGGCGACATCGCTGATCAGTACCAGTACACAAAGGATATCGTTACAGACGCTAACGGCGCGCTCAGAGGTCTTTCATGGCAGGCATGCTCAGCAGGTCTTATCTACAACAGAGACATAGCCAAAGATGTGCTTGGCACAGAGGAGCCTGCAGAGGTTCAGGAGTTCGTTAAGGATTGGGCTACCTTCAACAAGACTGCTGAGGATCTTAAAAAGGCAGGCTACTTCGTAGAGTCAACCGTTAACGATTCATACCGTGTATATTCAAACAACGTTTCCAAGCCTTGGGTAGACGGCACAACAGTACAGATCGACGCAAACATCGAGAAGTGGGTTGCGGATTCCAAGGCACTGGTAGACGCTAAAGAGACAAATACCTATGAGCTTTGGTCAGATGACTGGAACAAGGGCTTCTATCCCGAAGGAAAGGTATTCGCTTACTTCGGACCCGCATGGCTGATCAACTTCTGTATGGCAGCTGATACTGAGGGTTCGGTAGCTTATGACGGACGTTGGGGACTTTGTGTCGGACCTCAGTCATTCTACTGGGGCGGCACATGGATCTGCGGTGCTGTAGGCACAGACAACCCTGCTCTTGTAAAGGACATCATGCTTACAATGACTACCGACAAGGCAGTGCTCAGGGAGATCGTTGAGAAAGACAGCGACTGTGTAAACAGCCCTTCACTTCTTGCAGAGCTCGCAGCTGATACTACATTCGGCAGCAAGATCCTTGGCGGACAGAATCCTTACCAGCAGCTTGCAGACGGTGCCGAGAAGGTTGATATGAGCAATATCTCTGATTATGACCAGGGCTGCAACGAGTCATTCCAGACAGCTATGAAGGATTACTTCGAGGGCAAGGTAGACTATGACAAGGCTATCTCAAACTTCCAGACCTCAGTCAAGGAGAAGTATCCTGAACTTTCATTCTGAATCAGATATTCTTAAATGAGATCGTTTGACCGGATGACCAACGGAGCCCGCCCGCAACAGCGGACGGGCTCAATAATAGCTTAAAACAAGCAGAAACGAGGTAACATTATGGATGGGGGAAAGAAAAAGAAGAGCAACTCAAACGTAGTGAAGTATAACAAATGGGGTTATATCTTCCTGCTGCCATTCATCATCGTGTACGGGGTATTCCAGCTGATACCTTTTGTATCGACTATCTACTACAGCTTTTTCGAGAACTACCGCTCGGGTCTGAAGCAGATAGGACCGAACTTCATAGGCCTTGAGAACTATGCTACACTGCTCTCCAATGCTGATATCTGGAAGTACACGGAGAATACGTTTTTCATGTGGATATTAGGCTTTGTTCCGCAGATAGTGATATCATTGCTGCTTGCGGCATGGTTCTCCGATCCTTCACTCAGATTAAAGGGACAGAGGTTCTTCAAGACAGTCATATACCTGCCGAACCTTATCATGGCTGCAGCCTTTGCAATGCTGTTCTTCACACTCTTTGCGGATTCGGGTCCCATAAACTCCATGCTGGTGAATGCCGGATTCTTAAGTGAGCCCTACAAATTCATGTCGAATACATGGAGCGCGAGAACGCTGGTCGGCTTTATGAACTTCCTGATGTGGTTTGGCAATACGACGATACTCCTGCTCGCCGGAATGATGGGAATAGATACCTCCCTTTTCGAGGCGGCGGAGGTGGATGGAGCTACTGCCGGACAGATATTCTGGAAGATAACGATGCCTTTGCTTCGCCCCATCTTTGTATATGTGCTGATCACATCCCTTATCGGCGGACTGCAGATGTTCGATGTGCCACAGATCCTTACCAACGGTGAGGGCGCACCTGACAGGACCACGATGACACTGATCATGTACCTGAATAAGCATCTCTTTAATAAGAACTACGGTATGTCAGGCGCATTGTCGGTTATCCTGCTTATTATCACAGGTATATTAAGCTTTGCGGTATATAAGTTCACAACGAATCAGGAAACCAACTGATAGTCTACAGGATAGCGAAAAGGAGATATGAGCATGGATAACAGAAGAGTAAAAAAAGGAGCGAGCGTCACGACGAGACGGATGATCGCATATATCGTACTTATATTGGTAACCTTTCTCTGCCTTTTCTGGTTTTATGTACTTTTTATAAATGCGACCAGAGGACATTCGGATCTGACCAGAGGATTCACTCTCATACCCGGAGGGTTTGCATTAAAGAACTGGGACAGCCTTATGCACAGCTCACAGCCGGTTCTTTTGGGAATGAGAAACTCACTTATCATATCGATATGTACAGCTGTACTTTCGACATATTTCTCGACAATGACCGCATATGCGATTCATGCATATACTTTTAAGATCAGGAACGCTATGTTTACCTTTATACTTGCGGTCATGATGATACCTACTCAGGTCGTTGCACTCGGTTTCATCCAGTTGATGGGAAAGATGAAGCTGATGGATACCTATATCCCCCTTATCATACCCGCTGTCGCAGCACCGGCTACTTTCTTCTACATGAAACAGTATATGGAGTCTGCCCTGCCCATGGCATTGCTTGAGGCCGCACGTATCGACGGTTCCGGTGAGTTCAGGACATTCAACAGCATAGTGCTTCCTCTTATGAAGCCGGCTATAGCGGTACAGGCGATATTCACGTTTGTGGCAAACTGGAACAATTACTTCACTCCGGCATTGGTGCTGACCACGGACAATAAAAAGACGCTGCCTATATTGATAGCACAGTTAAGATCGGCTGACTTCCTTAAGTTTGATATGGGACAGGTCTACATGATGATCGCTTTCTCGATCTTCCCTGTCATAGTAGTATATCTCATTCTTTCGAAGCATATCGTCGGAGGAGTGGCTGTAGGAGCAGTCAAGGGCTGATACGGACTGATATATGATGCAAAAGCCGGAGCGAAGAGCTCCGGCTTTTTATGACACTATAACTGATGTCAAACGTGGCAGATTATGATAATATTGTTACTGTTCACAGTCGAATCGCGCACTTACTGCGCGGTTACGACCCAAAGAGTAGTGGTTGAAATGGGTTTTGTCCATCGTCATAGGCGGTTTAATTGGCAAAACCCGCTGCTATTCGCAGCCTAAAGATGTGAATAGTAGCATAATATTGGTTTCATGCGAAGATTTGATATCATCTGTCCCTGCCATTTCGGGCTGGAGGCAGTGCTCAAAAGGGAAATACAGGAGCTGGGATATGAGATAGCCCGTACAGAGGACGGCAGGGTCATTTTTCACGGAGATCCCGATGCAGTGGTTCGTGCGAACATATATCTGCGGACGGCGGAACGTGTGCTTATTGACTGTGCTGAGTTTGAAGCGTATACCTTTGATGAATTATTCGAAGGGGTAAAGGCTGTGGAATGGGAAGCATACATCCCGAGAAACGGAAGGTTCTGGGTCAAAAAAGCCTCATCCGTGAATTCGAAGCTGTTTTCTCCCAGAGATATACAGGCTATTGTAAAGAAGGCTATGGTGGATCATCTGTCGGGTGTATATGGTATAACACACTTTGAAGAAGACGGGGACGAGTATCCGATAAGGATCTTTATAAACAGGGATCATGTGACCGTCGGACTCGATACGACAGGTGCTTCGCTTCATAAGAGAGGGTACAGACCCGAATCGACTGCAGCGCCGATAGCCGAGAATCTGGCGGCTGCGCTTATCATGCTGACTCCGTGGAAGGCCGGGAGGTATTTTACGGATCCATTCTGCGGCTCGGGTACCTTTGCCATAGAGGCGGCTCTTATTGCAAATAACACTGCTCCCGGTCTGCACCGGCATTTTACTGCCGAGAAATGGGAGAATATAACGGAGAGGGCGCTATGGCTCGACAACATTGAAGAGGCACGCTCGCTGATAATAAGAGATGCGCAATGTGATATACAAGGGTATGACATAGACCCTGATGCGGTAAGGATAGCAAGAGAGAACGCGCAAAGGGCAGGAGTAGCCGATATGATACATTTTCAGGCAAGACCGGTCTCAGAGCTCTCGCATCATGGCAGGTACGGCTTCGTAGTCACCAATCCGCCCTATGGGGAGCGGATAGGGGACTTGGATGAGCTGCCTCAAATATATCATGAGATAGGCGAAGCCATGAAGAGGATGGATACATGGTCGTTCTATCTCATTACTTCATATGAAGACGCAGAGAGAAATATAGGAAGGAAAGCATTGAAGAACAGAAAGATATACAACGGTATGCTGCAGACAAGATATCTGCTTTATCCGGGACCTAAGCCTCCGGCAGGAAAGGGCAGGAAATGAAAAAGCACGGACTGCTGATCACGACAGTATTTATTACATGCATATTCATGCCGCTGATGATCTTCCTGTCGGTAAATCATGATACCTATGCAGGAAGCTTGAGACTCGTGGAAGGCAGGAGCCCCGACGGTGATATCCCGTCCGATGAGCCGTCCGATGTGGCCACGAATACTGAGATCATGGGAGAAATGCCGGAGGGTGTGGAGGCAAGTCTTTGCGTACCTCTTTCTGAGGACACCGACCGGAACGCCATACAGGTGTCAGAGGATCCGATGTCCCACAGGATGTATATAACTATACCGACTGAGCAGCAGAATTTTTATTATAAGAATGAACTGTCGGGATCGCAAAAGGGGATCACCGGGATAACCTATGATTATAGCGACAGGACTGCGAGATTTGAGATAGATACGGATGCTTATTACGAGTCCTCGGTATATATGTCGGCTGACAGTCTCAGCCTGGTGCTCATTACCCCTAAGGAAAGGTACGGATATGTATATGTGCTCGACCCGGCATACGGAGGTGAGGACACAGGAAGCAGCGGCTATGGGGTGATCGAAAAGGAAGTAACGCTAAAGACCGCCAAGGCAGTGATGAAGGCTGCCGAAGGAGCCGGAAACGGAGGATTCTTCATCACCAGAAAGGGAGATGAAGCTGTCAGTGAGGATGACAGACTGAGGTACGATGTCATACTTGAACCGGATATTTTTATTTCCTTCCGTGTGAATTCTGACAGCGATACAAGGATGACAAACGGAATAAGCGCCGAGGCCGGAAGCCCGGCCATGAAGGATGTGGCTGATGTGCTGCTTGCTGCGATATCTGCCGAGACAGGACAGGAGAATCGGGGCGCATCACTTGTATCGGGTACGGCGGGAGTCGACGGACACGGCATAGTGATCTATCTGGGATATATAACAAATAAAGCCGAGGCGTTGGAGATCAGCAGTGATGAATATGCGGACAAGCTTGGGACTATATTATATTATCTGCTCTCGGATACCGGGGATGAGACAGTCACAGACTGATATAAAGGAGAAAAATGAAGATAATATTTGCGACCGGAAACAGGCATAAGCTGAATGAGATACGGGAGATCATGGATGGCTGCGGCTTTGACATCGTCACTTCAAAGGACGAGGGGATAGCGGCAGACCCTGAAGAGAATGGAGAAACCTTTGAGGAAAATGCGCTTATAAAGGCAAGGGCGGTGTATGATCTGTCTGACGGAAAGGCTGTAGTGATGGCAGATGATTCGGGACTGTGCATAGATGCGCTGGGAGGCGAACCCGGCATATTTTCAGCGAGATTTATGGGACACGATACAGGCTATGATATAAAAAATGCTGAAATCCTCAGGCGTATGGAGGATGTACCGGAGGAGAGGCGCTCGGCAAGATTTGTATGTGCCGTGGCAGCGGTGCTGCCATCCGGACGGGAGGTAACCGTATGCGAGGCGATGGAGGGACGGATAGCGCACAGCATAGCCGGTGGGAACGGCTTCGGATACGATCCTGTCTTTTATCTGCCTGAGTTTGGCAGGACATCCGCTGAAATATCCGAGCATTCAAAAAATCTTATCTCACACAGGGGCAAGGCGATCAGGCATATGCTCGCGGTGCTCAGCGAATATTGCGCACTCGATCCGCAGCAGAAGCATAGCGCTGCTTTGAATGGTTGTCATGAAGATACTTATCGTAAGTGATACACATGGCAGACACGAGCATCTCAGGCATGTCCTCTGGGAGGAGGAGCCGGTGGATATGCTCATACACTGCGGTGATACGGAGGGTGGAGAAGACTGGATCAGGACACATACGCAGTGCATGTCAGTACCTATGGTAAGGGGAAATAATGATTTTTTCAGCAGACTTCCAGCTGAGCTGGAGCTGGATATCTGCGGACATCATGTGTTTATCACACACGGACACGGATACGGAGTATCTATGGGGACAGAGAGGCTTGAAGAGGAGGCCAGGTACAGAAAAGCTGAGATAGTGATGTATGGCCACATACACAGGCCTGTGCTTAGACATGAAGACGGTCTGTGGATAATAAACCCGGGATCACTCTCTTATCCGAGACAGGAGGGACATCGTCCTACATACATGGTGATGAATATAACGGAGGGAGATGATCCGGTATTTGAGATGAAGCAACTGTGAGTCCGGAGTTTGACAATGAAAAAAGGATTATTTATATTAAATGGATGGTCCGGATACGAGGTGTGGCCCAGTTTGCAAAAACAGCCCTTTGGCTGTTTTTGAGCGCCGTATAGATGCGCCGAGCGCATCTGGCGCCGGAGCTGAGAGGATATTATATATTTTTGCGACATATGCGATAGGCTCTTGTGAGTCATATAGCTTTTGTTGCTTAGTAACTGCGTTTCTATAGCACTAAGAAAGTACATTGACAGTATATATCAAGTTACGGGGACGGCTTTA
>CAJOME010000064.1 GCA_905235585.1 uncultured Lachnospiraceae bacterium
TACAGAAGGTATATCTTAAGCAGAGAGGGAGCATAAGCATACCCGGATTCAGAAAGGGAAAAGCTCCGAGACAGCTTATAGAAAAGATGTACGGTGTGGGAGTGTTCTATGAGGAAGCCGCGGAGACACTTATCAACGATTCATATCCCGAGGCTGTAAAGGAGTCCGGAGAGGATATAGTATCAAGACCCGCTATCGACGTGACGCAGATAGAGAAGGGCAAGCCCTTCATCTATACGGCTGAAGTTGCTCTCAAGCCGCCCGTAGAGCTCGGAAAGTACAAGGGCATCAAGGTTGAGGCTGTAGACATCACGGTCACGGACGATGAGGTGAATGAGGAAATAAAGAAAGAGCTGGAAAAGAGCGCCCGTAAGGTGGAAGTAACCGACAGAGCCGCAAAGAAGGATGACGATGTGCTCATAGACTATTCCGGCAGCGTAGACGGGGAGAAGTTTGACGGGGGTACTGCTGAGGATCAGCACCTTGTGCTCGGGTCTCACAGCTTTATAGATACCTTTGAGGATCAGATCGAGGGTCACAGCATCGGAGATGAGTTTGATGTGAACGTCACGTTCCCCGAGCAGTATCACGAGAAGAGTCTGGCAGGAAAGCCTGCGGTATTTGCGGTGAAGCTCAAGGGCATCACGGAAAAGCAGATACCGGAGCTGGATGATGACTTTGTATCGGATGTATCCGAGTTTGAGACGGTGGATGAGTACAAGGCCGATGTAAGACAGACTCTGGAGGATCATAAGAAGACGACTGCGAGAAACAAGAAAGAGGATGAAGCGGTAAAGATCCTTGTAGAGGATTCAAAGATAGATATACCTCAGCCTATGATAGATACAGAGGCCGAGAGCATGATACAGAACTATGAGAACCGCTTTAGGAGTCAGGGACTCACACTTCAGCAGTATATGCAGTATACAGGCATGACGATCGATAAGCTTCGCGATGATATGAAGGAGCAGGCAAAGCTTAACATCGAGAGCAGGCTGGTACTTGAAGCGGTAGCGGAGGCTGAGGGCATTACCATTGCCGAGGAGGATATCGAAAAAGAGATCCAGACTATGGCAGACAATTACGGTATGCCTGTGGACAGCATGAAGACTCTTATTACCGACAACGAGAGGAAGTCGATCGAGACAGATCTCAAGGTGAGAAAGGCTGTCGATGTAATTATCGACAATTCCAAAGAGGACAAGACAAAGAAGACAGTCAAGAAAGCCGATGACGATGACGAAGTGATAGAAAAGAAAAAGGTAGTAAAGAAATCAAAGACTAAAAAGGAAGATCCGGAGTGACCTTTTGAAACCCAAGGGGTTTTGAGTAGTTGCGATCCGGACGAGGGATAACCGTACAGGAGGTTGAAAGATGCTGGTACCTACCGTCATAGAGACCACAAATCGTGGCGAAAGAGCATATGATATATATTCCAGGCTGCTAAAGGAGAGGATCGTCTTTCTTGGAGACGAGGTTAATTCCACCACAGCAGGGCTTGTAGTGGCGCAGATCCTTTTCCTTGAGGCAGAGGATCCTGATAAGGACATTCATTTCTATATTGATTCACCCGGCGGATCAGTAACCGATGGCATGGCAATATATGATACCATGCAGTATGTAAAATGTGATGTATCCACCATATGCATAGGTATGGCTGCGTCCATGGGGGCATTTCTTCTTGCCGGCGGCGCAAAGGGTAAGAGAATGATACTGCCTAATGCCGAGGTGATGATACATCAGCCATCAGGCGGCACACAGGGTCAGGCTACGGAGATACAGATAGCTGCCGAGCATATCCTTCGTACAAAGAAGAAGCTTAATGAGATCCTGGCAGAGAATACAGGCAATCCCGTAGAGAAAGTGGCGGAGGATACGGAGCGTGACAACTGGCTAACTGCCGAGGAGGCTCTTGAATACGGTCTGGTAGATAAGATAGTCGAAAAGAGGGCTGATTCCGAGAAGAAGGACAAGGAATAAGAGATGACTGGAAAAAAGACTACTGGAGATGAAAACATCAGATGCTCATTCTGCGGCAAGACGCAGGATCAGGTTCATAAGCTCATAGCCGGTCCGAACGGCACCTATATCTGTGATGAGTGTGTGGCTATATGCGCGGACATCATAGATGACGAGGAGATGGACGGCGAGCTGGAGGGGGGTCTTGACATCAATCTTCTGAAGCCCGGGGAAATATATGACTTCTTAAATGATTATGTGATCGGACAGGAGGAAGCCAAGAAGGTACTGTCGGTCGCGGTATATAATCACTACAAGAGAATAATGGCGGCTCAGGACGACGGTATAGAGCTTCAAAAGAGTAACATCATGATGCTGGGTCCTACCGGGTCGGGCAAGACACTGCTGGCTCAGACTCTTGCGAAGATAATAAATGTGCCGTTTGCCATAGCCGATGCGACGAGCCTGACCGAAGCCGGATACGTCGGAGAGGATGTCGAGAACATACTGTTAAAGCTGATACAGGCTGCGGATTATGATGTCGAAAGAGCACAGATCGGTATCATATATATAGATGAGATAGATAAGATCGCCAGAAAGTCCGAAAACGTCTCGATCACCAGAGATGTATCGGGAGAGGGAGTGCAGCAGGCACTGCTTAAGATAATAGAGGGTACACAGGCTTCCGTTCCGCCGCAGGGAGGAAGAAAGCATCCTCATCAGGAAATGATACAGATAGATACCACCAATATTCTCTTCATAGTAGGTGGGGCTTTCGAGGGACTCGACAAGGTGGTGGAGACAAGACTTGATACCAAGTCTATCGGCTTTGCGGCAGAGATCGGGTCGAATAAAGACAAGAGTATGAATGACGCACTCCATAATGTACAGCCGGAGGATCTTGTGAAATTTGGCATCATTCCGGAGCTCATAGGACGACTGCCGGTAACGGTCGCTCTGGACAATCTTGACAGGGAAGCACTGGTAAGGATACTCAGCGAGCCTAAGAATGCCATTGTCAGGCAGTACAAGAAGCTCATGGAGCTGGACGGCGTAAAGCTTACATTTGAAGACGGAGCGCTTGAGGCGATCGCCGACAAATCCATCAAGAGGAAGACGGGAGCGAGAGGTCTGAGATCCATACTTGAGGAAACAATGAGGGACTCGATGTTCAGGGTACCGTCGGATGAGTCGATAAGCGAGGTCATTATCACAAAGGATTCGGTGGAAAACGGCAATGCACCACTTGAGGTTCATCTCGATACAAAGAAGAAAAAAAGGGTCACCCCGTAGGGTGACCCTTGCCACATAAGAAACAGGACCGGACTATGAAGATAAAAAGCGTAGAGCTGGAGCACGTAGTCGGGGTGACCACAAAGAAGCTGCCAAGGACTGCTTCACCTGAAATCGCATTTGCGGGAAGATCAAATGTAGGCAAGTCTTCACTGATAAACGCTTTGATACAGAGAAAGTCATTTGCCAGGACGTCATCCACCCCGGGTAAGACCCAGACCATGAACTTTTATAAGGTGAACGACGCGGTATATTTTGTTGACCTGCCGGGATACGGATATGCCGATGTGAGTGCGGACTTCAGAAGGTCATGGGGATCTATGATAGAGAGATATCTGAAAGGATCGGATAATCTTAAAACGGTATTTCTCCTGCTTGATGTCAGACGTACCCCAAATGCCGATGATCAGCAGATGTATGAATGGATCAAGGCAGCAGGGTTTGATCCGGTGATAGTGGTGACCAAGACAGACAAACTGAAAAGATCCCAGATGGCGAGGGCATTAAAGGAGATACGCAATACACTGGGTATTACTGCGGACGCAAAGCTATATACATTCTCTGCCATAAGCAAAACAGGCAGAGATGAGATAATGGAAGAGTTAGATGAGATCATAGGAGGAAGAGAAGATGACAAAGATTGACATCATTTCAGGATTTTTGGGAGCGGGCAAGACAACGCTTATCAAGAAGCTTATAGCAGAATCATTTGCAGGCAGCAAGGTGGTGCTTATTGAGAATGAATTCGGTGAGATAGGTATAGACGGAGGTTTCCTTAAGGAGGCCGGGATAGAGATAACGGAGATGAACTCCGGGTGTATCTGCTGTTCACTCGTGGGTGATTTTAAGACATCCCTGAAGCAGGTAATAGAGCAGTACGCACCGGACAGGATCGTGATAGAGCCCTCCGGCGTTGGCAAGCTTTCTGATGTGGCCAAAGCCGTTGAGAGGGTAAATGAAGACGAGGAAGCGGTGGTGATAAACTCAATGGTCACCGTGGTGGACGGTAAGAAAACCAAAATGTATATGAAGAACTTCGGGGAATTCTTCAACAATCAGGTGGAGTCTGCCGGAACCGTTATAATATCCCGTACTCAGGATATGACGCAGGAAAAGCTTGATGAGACCATGGCGCTTATAAGGGAGCATAATAAAGAAGCTGTTATCATTACGACACCCTGGGATGAGATAAAGGGAGATCAGATACTGGACGCAATGGAAAAGGGACATACGCTGGTAGACGCGCTTGTGGAGGAGATGAGAAAGCTGCCGGATGACGATGAGGAAGAGGAAGAGCATGAGCACCACCATCATCACCACGACCATGATGAGCACGAACATGAGCATCATCACCACGACCATGATGAGGATGAAGACGAGCATCATCATCACCACGATCACGATGAGGATGAAGACGAGCATGGGCACCACCATCACCATCATCACCACCATCATCATGAAGGGGAGCTTGATGCGGATGATGTGTTCCAGAGCTGGGGAACCGAGACGGCTCATAAGTACGGGAAGGATGAGCTTGAGGAGATACTTAAGAAGCTGGCCGATGTCGACAGCAGAGAGTACGGCATGATACTCCGCGCCAAAGGTATGGTGCCGGATGCATCGGGTCAGTGGCATGAGTTTGATCTTACTCCCGGAGAGTACGAGATCAGAGAAAGCGCGGCAGACTATACCGGGCGGCTCTGCGTGATAGGCTCAGATCTCAGGGAAAACAGGGTCAAAGAGCTCTTCGGAATATAAAGATCCGTAAATTAATTATCTTTGAATGTAACTGTTCGGAACAGCCCGAAGCACTTGCTCCTAAGACAATAAAGGGGACGTATGATGTTTAATAAAAAGAAAGAGATACCGGTATATATATTTACGGGCTTCCTCGAAAGCGGAAAGACGAGGTTTATCGCAGAGACGCTGAAGGAGGGTCAGTTTAAGGACGGCAACAGGACTCTCTACATAATCTGTGAAGAAGGTGAAGAGGAGCTCTCGAAGGTACAGCTGGATGAGAATATGTTTACCCCTTCCGTCATAGAAAATGAAGAGGACATTTCGTTCGACACATTTACGAAGCTTGACCTTGACCATGATCCGGACAGGGTCATGATCGAGTACAACGGCACATGGGATCCGGACAGAGTGATGGAAGCACTGCCTCAGCACTGGCTTTTGGCTGAGGGCATCTGTACCATTGATGCCACCACCTATCAGGATTATCTCGCAAATATGAAGCAGATGATGACGAGACAGTTTACCTATGCGGATCTTGTTGTCTTCAACAGATGTGATCCGGATCAGGATCTGCCGATGTTTAAGAGAACGGTACGAGCTCTGAACAGACGGTCTCAGGTTGTCTTTGAAATGAAGGACGGCACCATAAACAATAATGTAAAAGAAGAGCTCCCTTATGATATAAATGCTGAAGTGATCAATGTTGAGGACGATGACTACGGTATATGGTATATAGATGTGTTCGATAATCTGGACACATACAAGGGTAAGACAGTGCGCTTTAAGGGCATAGTATACAAGCCGAAAAGAGGCAAGGATGATATATTTGTCCCAGGGCGCTTTGCCATGACATGCTGCGCGGCGGATATCCAGTTCGTCGGATTTCCGTGTAAGTGGAAGGATGCGAAGCGTTTAAAGGAAAAGACAGCTGTGAATGTCACGGCGCATATCGGCAGTACAGAGACTCCGGAGGGGAATGCACCGGTCCTGTATGCGGACGCTGTGGAGATCACGGATCCGCCTGCCGAAGAAGTGGTGTATTTTCAGTGAAGACTTTCGGTGAACTGAAAAAAAATATAAAAAGCCATAAGGACAAGAAGGATCTAAGGGAATTAAGCATGGCTCTTCTTGGTGATACAGCTACCCAGTTCCTGCGTACGGCTCTCGAGGGATACGGATATGAGCTCGGCTATAAAACAGACATATATGAGAGTGAATACAATGTACTTGAGAGCGAGATAATAGATGCCGCATCCGGCCTATATGAAAAAAAGAGAGATTATGTGGTGATATATATGTCTGCCGAGAGGGCATATGATATGTTCACAAAGCTCGATATCCCGGAAAGGGAGGGGTTTGCCGACCGCTATATATCCCGTATCGAGGGATACTGGGATACGATATCCGAGCGAAGTGAAGCCAAAGTGATACAGTTTGATCTTAATCAGGTAGCCTCCGGGATATACGGTAATTACGGCAACAGACTGCCGTCGGCATGGGAGTATCAGTACAGACGGCTCCAGTATTTATTGTCAGAGGCAGCGAGCCGGAGAGAAGGTGTGTATCTTATGAGCCTGGATGCCATACAGTCGGGGCTCGGCAGAAAAGCCTTTTGTGATATGAGATTTTACTATGATGCGCGTATGTCGATATATACAGATGCTCTTCCCGAAGTCGCTAAATCTGTATTTGACATAGTCGAAGCCGCTGACGGAAGAGTGAAGAAGTGTCTGGTGCTGGATCTGGACAATACCCTGTGGGGCGGAGTGATAGGAGATGACGGCATAAACGGCATAGAGCTCGGAGAGCTGGGGAATGGCAGGATTTACTGCGATATACAGCGCTGGTGCCTGGAGCTTAAGGCAAGAGGCATAATACTTGCTGTTTGTTCCAAAAATGATGAGGATGTCGCAAAAGAACCCTTTGAGAAGCACCCCGACATGCTGCTGCGTCTCGATGATATCGCGGTCTTTGTCGCGAACTGGGAGGATAAGGCTGCAAACATACAATATATCCGGGAAGTATTAAACATTGGAATGGACAGCATGGTCTTTCTTGATGACTCCGTATTTGAAAGAAATCTGGTAAGGGAAATGATTCCGGATATAACCGTGCCTGAATTGCCCAAAGAACCTGCCGACTGGCTCGAGTATCTGAACAAGCTGGGTCTCTTTGATACGGCGGTAGGGACAGCCGGAGGAGACAGGACCGCAAAATACAGGGAAGAGGCTGAGAGACGCTCGACAAAGAGACAATATGCGGATGTGGACGAATATCTTAAGAGCCTGCAAATGGAGGCAGTATGCGCGGCTTTTGATGAGTTTCATTATCCCAGGATAGCGGAGCTTTCACAGCGGTCCAATCAGTTTAACTTAAGGACCGTAAGATATACAGAGGATCAGATCAGGGCTATAGCTGAAGACGACAGGTATATCACTCTTTATTTTACATTACGTGACAGATTCGGAGACTATGGACTGGTCTCATGTGTCATTATGAAAAAGACTGCCGACAGAGAGGCATTCATTGACACGTGGTTTATGAGCTGCAGAGTACTTAACAGGGGCATGGAAGAGTTTATTATCAATTCGGTGACGAAGACTGCGTCGGAGCATGGTGTCGAGATACTTTCTGCGGAGTATATCCCTACGAAAAAGAATAAAATGGTTGAGGATGTATACGAAAGATTTGGCTTCGAGGCGCTTGGAGCCGGCAGATACAGACTGGAGACGGACAAATACATTAAAAAAAACACTTATATCCGTGAAACAGCCATAAACAATGGAGCTCCCTAAGCCCCGGGATGCTGGCTCGCATAGCTTAACGATGCCAGATATGCACAGCATATCTAATCGGCATTCAAAATATGCCAAAGGGCATATTTTGCAAAGCGCATCCGTGAAACAGCCACTGGCTGTTTCACCAGCCTCCGTTGATCGAGATGATCTGGCCGGTGAGATATATCGGCATTTTTGATAATAGATATACCGCTTCGGCTACCTCTTCCGGGGTGCACATCCTGCCGGCGGGGATCTCTGCTATAAGTGAATCTATCTCTTCTTCGGACAGATGCCTGTTCATATCGGTGTCTACCACACCGGGGGCAATGGCGTTTACCGATATACCTGAAGGAGCAAGCTCCTTTGCCAATGCTTTTGTAAAGGCATCCACACCGCCCTTTGCCGCGGAGTATGCCGCTTCACATGAAGCACCGATACTGCCCCATTGTGAGGAGATATTTATTATCCTGCCACTATGGTGCTGTACCATAAGACGGGCGGCAGACCGGGATGTGTTGAACACGGACGTCAGATTCGTAGCCATGATCCTGTCCCAGTCTGACTTTTTCATATCCTGTATCAGACCGTAGTAAGCTGTTCCGGCATTGTTTATCAGCAGATCAAGCGAATCGGTATCATTGAACACTTTCTGAATAAAGTCGGGATCTCCTGCGTCTCCAGTATACAGATGCACCGGATTGGGTGAGGCATCCGTGATATCAGACATCATGTCAATGTTATTCCTGCAAATGAGGTACAATTCGTATTCGTCCTTCAAACGTTCTGCTATTGCGTGGCCTATCCCTCTTGAGGCTCCTGTGAGCATGGCTTTTTTCATTATAAGATGTTCTCCCTGCTGTTATAAAAGATCCTTTCTTTTTACGATACCACAAAATAAAAAAATAAAAAATTTTCAGGACAAGTGGTTTACAATATCTATGTAATTATGTAAACAAGCGCATCTATATCTTGTGTTTTTTGGATAAATGTTACATTTTTGAACTTTCGGAAAGGGCGATAATCAGAGGATTTTGTGTTGACAACTATACCATTAGATGATATATTGCTCCATAGATTTAACATTTGTGTAACAAAACGGACTGGGGAAATATATTTGAGAAAAAGGTTTATAAAGATAATCAGTGTATGCCTGATAGCGACGATGCTCGTATCTGCTTCCACCTATGCGATGGGGACGGATACGCTTTTTAGTGTTCTGCCCGCAGCCGGAAACGCAAGGGCTCTCGGTGAGGGTATATCTGTGACTGCGCTTAAGGCGGAAAAGATCAAAAGTGCAAGATCAGGTGCCGGGGATGCCGAGAAGACGGCAGCAAAGGCATTTACATCGGATGCAGTGATTGATTCGGTACTTTCCAAGGCAGGCGACAGTATCAATCTTTCCGCAAAGACATCTACTGATACTGCATCTTCATCTTCAAGAGACACTAATACCTCCTCATCTTCAGCAGCTATCGCACTTACATCTACATTTACAAGTTCATCTTCAACAGAGTCATCTGTTACAAAGACTGTTTCATCCGATCCGGAGATCCTGACTGTAGGTGGAGGATCTACGGGATCTGCGGTTGATGTCGCGGCAATGACACCGGTAGACGAAGAGGAGACTGCGTCTGAGAATGAGGCATCATCGGAGAATGAGGATGACAGTGATGTCGAGCTTGCCGACGTCGTGACGAGGAAGGGCGGTTCGGATGAGGATGAGGACTTTAAAAACCTTGTCATAGCACAGGTGAATGATTGCGTGAATGTCAGAGCCGAGGCTTCGGAGGAAAGCGAAGTGATCGGTAAGCTTTATAATAATTCCGTAGGTAACCTTATAGAGGAAGAGGGCGACTGGTACAAGATCGAGTCCGGCAGCTGTGAAGGCTATGTAAAGGCTGAGTACTGTGTGACCGGAGAAGAGGCCGAGAAGCTCGCAAAGGAGGTCGGTACCAGACTGGCGAGGGTTACCACCACTACACTGTATGTAAGAAGTGAGCCCACAAGGGATTCGGGGGTCATCGGTATGGTACCGATAGATGACGAATTGCAGGTTCTTACTGAGATGCCCGGATGGGTCAAGGTATCAGTAGAGGAAGGTGACGGATACGTATCAGATGAATATGTAAAGCTCCACACCGAATTTGTCAGGGCAGAATCAAAGGCGGAAGAAGAAGCCAGACTTAAGCGCGAGGCAGAGGCGAGAGAGGCAGCAAGAAAGGCTGCTGCCGAGGCCGAGAGGAGGACAGCTTCCAAGAAGAAGTCTTCCAACAGCAGCTCGGGTGGGTCTGCAGGCACTACGTATGTGGCATCGGGTTCCGGTACGGGATCGTCAGTCGCGAATTTCGCATTACAGTTTGTCGGCAATCCCTATGTATACGGTGGAACATCCCTTACAAACGGTGCTGACTGTTCAGGATTTGTAATGAGTGTATACAGGAACTTTGGTGTATCTCTTCCTCACAGCTCCGGCGGAGACAGGAGCGTAGGATCGGCTGTCAGCGGTGGACTTGCGGCAGCGCAGCCCGGAGATATAGTATGCTACTCCGGTCACGTGGGAATATATATCGGAAACGGTCAGATAGTCCATGCGTCTACAGCAAGCACAGGCATCAAGGTATCCAGCGCAAGCTACAGAAACGTATTGGCAGTAAGACGGATATTCTGATAAAGCCCTGTCTCGATGGCACGCGGTTACTGTTCAGACAGCTCTGCGCACTGGCTGCGCTGAGCGTGAAAAAGATTACAGAAGCCGATACAAGGATCTGCCCCTTGCCGTAGGCAATTTTATTGGGCAAATCCGGTTGCTGTGAGCACCTGCAAGGTGTGAACAGTAACGGCACGCGGACAATCCGCTGGAATAAACTATAATGGACTGGCTAAATGCCAGTCCATTTGATATACTATAGACACTTCCGGATAATTCTATGACTTTCTGCGACTGCGTCTCAGAAAGTCCGCAGTCAAGCCATTTAAATGCGACTTCGTCGCGGGCTTGCCTGCAGTATGTCCAATGCTTTGGCACACGAAACCCGCATAAATGCGTGTTTCTGATTGCAGGTCGCAAAAATATATTCATAAGGAGGATAAGCAGATGAAATTTATCATTATAGGCAAAAACATAGATGTTACGGCCGGGCTCAGATCGAGCGTGGAGGAGAAGATCGGAAAGCTGGAGAAATACTTCACTCCGGACACGGAGGTGCATGTGACGCTTTCCGTAGAGAAGGAAAGGCACAAGATTGAGGTTACCATTCCGGTGAAGGGCAGCATAATCAGATCAGAGCAGGTCAGCAATGATATGTATGTATCCATAGATCTGGTAGAAGAGATCATAGAGAGGCAGCTTAAGAAATATAAAAAGAAGATCATCGATAAGGAGCAGGCTTCCGAGTCGTTCAGAAAGGAGTATATTGACCGCGAGTATCAGGATGATGAGGATATCAGGATCGTGAGGACAAAACAGTTTGATATGAAGCCGATGTATCCTGAGGATGCGTGTGTACAGATGGAGCTTCTTGGACATAACTTCTATGTATTCCGCAATGCCGAGACAGACAGTGTCAATGTCGTATATAAAAGAAAGGGCAACACATACGGGCTTATAGAGCCGGATGTATGAAATGACATAAAAGGAGAGTTCATTGAAAAATGAACTCTCCTTTTATATCGGAAAGTATTAACCACAGGCTGTGTGTTCTATTGAAAAGTAGACACTCGTGTGATAGACTTAAACAGCAATTCTGCGAAAATCTTATAACATGCATAGCATGAAGGAGGTATTGAATGTCTAAAAAGATCGTCTTAGCCGGAGCGTGCCGTACGGCTATCGGCACAATGGGAGGCTCACTTTCCACCATACCGGCAGCAAAGCTTGGTTCCATAGTTATAAAAGAGGCTCTGAACAGAGCGGGAGTGCCGGCTGATAAGGTTGACCATGTATATATGGGGTGTGTAATACAGGCAGGTCTCGGACAGAACGTTGCACGGCAGGCTTCTTTGGGAGCGGGACTTCCGATAGAGACACCCGCGGTAACGATAAATGTAGTCTGCGGTTCAGGTCTTAACGCAGTAAATATGGCAGCCCAGATGATCCAGGCAGGAGATGCCGATATAGTCGTAGCAGGCGGTATGGAGAATATGTCAATGGCTCCTTTCGCTCTTCCGCAGGGCAGATACGGATACAGGATGACATGGCCCAGCCAGAGTCAGGGAGCATTGGTGGATACCATGGTCAAGGACGCTCTTTGGGATGCATTTAATGATTATCATATGATCACAACCGCGGATAATGTAGCAAAGCAGTGGAAGCTCACAAGAGAAGAGCTTGATGAGTTCGCGCTTGCAAGCCAGCAGAAGGCTTGCGCAGCTATAGAGAGCGGCGCGTTCAAGGATGAGATAGTGCCCGTAGAGGTTAAGAAAAAGAAAGAGACAGTCATCTTTGATACGGACGAGGGACCGAGAGCCGGATCTACTATCGAGGGACTCGCAAAGCTTAAGCCCATTAATCCCGATGGTGTGGTAACGGCAGGAAACGCATCCGGTATCAATGACGGCGCGGCTGCGGTAGTAGTCATGACGGAGGAAAAGGCTAAAGAGCTTGGCGTGACACCTATGGCTGAGTTTGTGGCGGGTGCTCTTGCGGGCGTAGATCCGTCTATCATGGGTATAGGACCTGTGGCAGCCACAAAGAAGGTAATGGCCAAGACCGGTATGAAGATAGAGGACTTTGACATATACGAGGCAAACGAGGCTTTTGCTGCTCAGTCCGTAGCTGTCGGAAAGGATCTCGGCTTTGACCTTAAGAAGCTCAATATAAACGGCGGAGCTATCGCGCTCGGACATCCTGTAGGAGCTTCAGGTGCAAGAATACTCACAACTCTTCTGTACAATATGAAGAAGACAGGTGCAAAGACCGGTCTTGCGACTCTCTGCATCGGCGGCGGTATGGGCTGCGCTACCATAGTAAAGGCAATCTGATACGGCTGGGATAAAGGAGAAAAGACAATGGGATTTGTAGATTACGAAGTAAAAGGCAGCTACGCAGTCATCACGATCAACAGAGAGCAGGCGCTTAATGCTCTCAATTCAGAGGTTCTTGATGATCTGGACAAGGTGATAAGCGGCATAGATACAGATACCGTAAGGGCTGTAGTGCTCACAGGCGCAGGTGAGAAATCATTTGTGGCAGGTGCGGACATAGGAGAGATGAGCACACTTTCAAAGACGGAGGGTGAGGCCTTCGGTAAGAAGGGCAACGATATCTTCCGCAAGATAGAGACCTTCCCCATACCATTCATCGCGGCAGTAAACGGCTTCGCGCTCGGCGGAGGCTGCGAGATAGCAATGAGCTGTGATATAAGGATAGCCTCTGAGGGTGCTGTGTTCGGACAGCCTGAGGCAGGACTCGGGATCACTCCCGGATTCGGAGGCACACAGAGACTTGCGCGTCTGGTCGGACCGGGCATGGCAAAGCAGCTTATCTATACTGCGCGCAATATCAAGGCTGACGAGGCACTTC
>CAJOME010000065.1 GCA_905235585.1 uncultured Lachnospiraceae bacterium
GGTATCAGTCAGTGCGGTAAGCGGAGAGGGTATAGAGACACTCGAAGAAAAGATCGCTGCCTGTATGCATGGACAGGTGAAGCAGACAAGACTTGTCGCGGATCTTGTCAATCCAAAAGACACCGCAGTGCTTGTCATACCGATAGATTCATCCGCACCGAAGGGTCGTCTGATACTCCCACAGCAGATGGTCATAAGGGATCTGCTGGAGGCCGGGGCGGTCTCGGTGATCGTCGGAGTTGATGATCTGGAGGACACACTCGCTTCTCTTAAGACAGATCCGGCACTTGTTATCACGGATTCACAGGTCTTCGGCAAGGTCATGAATATGGTAAGAGAGGACATACCTCTCACCTCTTTTTCCATACTTATGGCAAGATACAAGGGATTTCTTGACAGAGCGGTACAGGGAGCGGAGGCAATTGATTCACTAAAGGATCATGCCAGAGTACTGATAAGTGAGGGCTGCACCCATCACAGACAATGTGAGGATATAGGTACGGTGAAGCTGCCTAAATGGCTTTCGGAACATACCGGTAAACATCTGGAGTTATCATTTAGCTCGGGACATGGATACCCGGAGGATCTCACAGTGTATGATATCATCATACACTGTGGTGGATGCATGCTTAACGATAAGGAAGTACAAAACCGCCTGAATGCCGCGGTCGAAGCCGGGGTGCCGTTTACCAATTACGGTACGGCTATAGCCCATATGAACGGTATCTTATCGAGGAGCATAGCTCCGGTCAGTATAGGATCACCCCGGAGGGCGTGACATAGAAACACGACACTTCCGTTTATCCTATGCGTTGTTGTGTGATACCAGAGCCTCCAGCTCTGTGCGCACCTGCTCTAAAGTCGATGATACAATATCGGTAGAAGCAGATATTTCTTCAGTTGATGCCGCAAGATTCTGTATGCGTGAATTAACGTTTTCAACTATTTCAAGCAGATCTGCAGTCTCACTGACTATACCGTCCACTGCTTCCTGAATGTTTCTGTTGGCATCGCCACTGTGCTGGGCAGTATCCTTTGAGTCAGATGCAAGGGAATTGATCTCTCCGGCGACTACTGCGAAACCGCGACCCGCCTCGCCCGCTCTTGCAGCCTCTATCGAAGCGTTGAGCGCAAGCAGATTGGTCTGATCGGCGATATCCACGACTCTGTCATTATTTGTCTTGAGCTCCGCAAGATACGCAGATATCTTGTTTATCGATTCATTCAGCTTGTTGCAGAAGCCGGAAACATCAGCCATATCATGTGATATAGCCGAGCTTTCCTCAGCATTACCGCTATTTCCCTTGGCCATACCGTCGATGGAATCACGCAGTGTGGTGAAGTGCCCACTTATATCGTCTATGGTCTGCAGTATCTCGTCCTTTTGTCTGTTGAGCAGTTCCCTTTCGTGCTCTACCAGCTGCTGTGCCTCGACCTTTTCCGATTCGACGAGATCCTTGAGATAATGTACGCAATTGGACGTATGATTGAAGCCATTGAAGATAGCGGTAGCCATGTCGCGACAGGTGTCATATCCGCAGCAGGAACAGTTGATGGATCTCTGCTCTGCGGTCGTCTTGTTCATTTCGTTAAAAACACGATCCAGCTCCGCTTCCGAGGGGATGCGGTAAGCACCTTCTTTGGAGCGGTCGGTGTATTTCCTCAGATAATCGTTCAGATCAAGCTTTTCAAACTGCTTGTTCAGAGCTGCCAGTCTCTTTTCAGGGGAGAGGGATCTGGACCATGCGCCCTTCTTAGTATCCTTCTTTACGCTCTCCTGTATGTCATGTATATGATACAGTGGATCGTCATTGCCGGTCACCTGAGGGTCTGTACCCGTACCGCATATACAGCCACTCTCACAGTTGAGAGCATCTATAAAGAGGAACGGAGTTTTGCCGCCTTTTATCCTGCCGGCATTGTCCCTTAGATAGTGGTACATTCTCTTCTCGCCCTCTATCTGACGGATGAAGACTTCATTACCGAGGAGCCAGTACACGTTCTCCTTCAGACCGCCGGGCATGGGATAGATCGATCCAAGACCGTATTCGATCTCATCGGTAACCGGGTCACCTGAGATATTGTGCTCTTTTACATATTTCATCAGATGGTCAAAGGTTACGTTGTAGTTTACATAGCCGTGGTTGTTGGGGTCTGAAATCTCCATCTTCTTGGCTATGCAGGGGCTGATAAAGGCAAGCTTATCCGTTATGCCGAGCTCTTTCCTGGCGTATATTGCCGCACACATCAGCGGACTCTGTACCGGAAAGAGCTTTGGAAGTAATTCCGGGATGTGTTTCTCAATATA
This sequence comes from uncultured Lachnospiraceae bacterium, assembly GCA_905235585.1. Classification (GTDB taxonomy): domain Bacteria; phylum Bacillota; class Clostridia; order Lachnospirales; family Lachnospiraceae; genus NK4A144. Next base: position 2,309 of record CAJOME010000065.1, read on the forward strand.
TCCGACCACCGCGGGGCAGGGCTGGGATATGCCGCCGAGATAATTGTGGGTCTGTATGTACTTGATATAACCCCATGTAGTGATATCCGCTCCGAAGGAAACGCTTATGATGCGTCTCACGCCGAGCTTCTTTAATCCGCCGAGTACACGTCCGTACTCGTTTGGATAGTCAGCCAGAAAGGCGGGAGCGATAAGCAGGGATATCTTTTCTCCCTTTTTAAGATCGTTGAAAAAGTCTTCCGTATCATCACGGAATGCTCTGGCTTGATGCTTACAGGCATCAAAGCAGGCTCCGCATGCGATACATTTGCTGCCGTCCACCTCTATCCTTGACTGACCGTTTTCGTCGGGATCCGTGGAAACGCATGCGCCCATACAGCTGCATGCGCTGATACATTTGTTGCAGCCTACACAATTGTCGTTTGTGTAAACCAGAGATTCCTTTCCATATTCCATTTTTTACTTCTCCTATTATAATAAGATATACATACAATTTATAATTATATCACTAAAAGCTATAATCTAACAGTCAGCCACCACTGAATGACAATCATTTTTGTAGGATGTGTTACTGTTCAGACAGCATCCGCGGTATAGGAGCCGGTCTTAATGATATCTGCATGTCCTGACGCTGTGGGCGGGGATCAGCATCCCGGCACCCTCCTTTTCTTCCCTTAAGACCACGGGCACATCTTCATCGCACTTATTGAGGAGCACCACTACCCGTTCTCCGTCAGGATTTATAAAAGCCGCGCTCTCGATCCTGTCCGTATACCTCGAAGACGGTATACGCACTGCGCCCCTGCGGATATATCGCGAAAAATGTCCTATATAATAATACAGCAGCTGCTTCTCAAACACATCCTTTTCCACATCACACATGATCGGAGCGGCGCAGTAATTACCTACATGATTCGGTCCGCCCGTCGTATCTAGAGCCAGATTCCAGTCAAAGACCGCAGTACAGCCGCTGTTAAGATTGCCTATCATATCGTGGGCATACCTTTCCGCCCGGGATAAATCGCTCGAATCCCCGTATAAACTGTACTCTATACATCCCTCGGTAAAGAAGACCTCCTTGTCCGGATAGCTGTCACAGACGAGCTTTACCGTCTCAAAATGATCTCCCGTATACCAGTGCAGAGAGCAGCCGGATATCAGATCCTCTGCGCCGGGTACTGCAAGCGAGTCCCGAAACCGTATATAGGCGGCATCCTTGTTGTGATCCCAGACAAATATCTTTACTTTATCGGCAAGAGATGCCTCCCGTAAAGCAGGATAAAGATGATCCCTCACGAAGACGGCCTCCTCTTCGGCACTGTACAGGCATGAATCCCATTCCTGCGTGGCAGCAGGCTCGTTCTGTACGTTCAGATACCGTATCGTGATCCCTCTTGCGGCATATTCACTGATAAACCTGGCATAGTATGCTGCCCATATATCCCTGTATTCTGCTTTCAGCTTTCCGCCGTGGTTCATATCCCCGTTTGTCTTCATGAATGCGGGAGGAGACCAGGTGGACATGATGAACTCTATATCCTCTTCCGCAGTACTCATTGCATCCTTTATCATCGGGATGATCTCTTTTTCGTCATGCTCTATGTTGAACGTACCGAGCTCTTTATCCCCACTCTCCACATAGACGTAGTTTCCGAGAGCAAAATCACAGCTGTTCATATGTATGCGCCCCATATTGAAAGCCAGACCGTCCCTGCCGAACATCGAACTTATCATTTCCTCTTTTTTTCCGGCGCTCATGCCCCGGTATACATGAGCGGCTGCCTCGGTAAAGGCTCCGCCGAAGCCGTGGAGCTTTTTTCCCTCATGTCCGGGATATATGTTCACCATGTTATTCTCTCCGTCCTGAACCGAGAACGGGACGGTACTCTCTTTCCAATACGAGTCCTTGTTCCGGTCGGTTTCCGCTATCCTTATATCTCTCATATCTTTATCCCTTTTCTGTATTCACTCGGAGTCACTCCGGTTTCTTTTCTGAATATCCTGGCGAAGTATTTCTCATCATGAAATCCCGAATAATGAGCCACCTCATACACCTTCATCTTATTGTCTCTTAAATAACTGCATGCAGCCTCTATCCTCACCCGGTTCAGATAATCGATAAACCCGACCCCCATATTCTGTCTGAAGACCGCAGACAGATATCCCCCGGTGATCCCCGCCTCTTTGGCGGCACTCTCAAGGCTTATATCCTTTGCATAGTTTTCCTTTATATATTTGACCGTGCGCTGTATTATCAGCGGCTTTCCATCCTCCGCCTCTGTCTCTGTCTCTGATTCCGCTTCCTCTTCCAGCTTCCCGAGCAGACCGTTGAGCTTCTGCAGGATATCCCTCGCGCTCACGGGCTTAAGAAGATAATCCTTCACACCCAGGCGCAAAGCTTTCTGCGCATAGTCAAAAGTCCCATAGCCCGAAAGAATTATAGTTCTGGGAGCTATCCCCATATCATTCGCCTCGCGGAGCACCTGCAGACCGTCCTTTGATGGCATCTCGATATCGATGATCATTATATCGGGTCTGTCCTTTATTATGACATCCAGCGCTTCCTGCCCGTTATTGGCGCAATACACGTTCTTAAAGCAGTTCGTGTGCGTGATAATATACTTCTGCATCCCGTACAGGACGCTTTCCTCGTCATCCGCCAGTAAAAGACTGTATTCACTCATTTTCGATCCCGCCCCTTATCTCTTCGCTGATACCGTCTGCCGGTATGATAACGGTTACAGAGGTTCCTTTGCCCTTTTCGCTCTCTATGTTAAGCTCATACCTCCCGGGATACATGATCTCAAATCTCGCAAGTATATTCTTTACCGCATACCTGCCCATCTTCTGTCTGTGAGAGTCATCATCCTCTCCGCTGAGCACTCTCCTGACCTCATCGTCGGTCATGCCTCCGCCCGTATCCTTCACCGTAAATACCAGTTTGGCATCGGTGAGCACACAGCTCACTCCTACATGACACGGTCTGTCCACGCCCGAGAGTCCGTGGACGATGGAGTTTTCCACGAAGGGCTCCACCATGAGCTTGGGTATCAGGATATCGCTGACCGACTCCTGATAGTCCACATCAAAGCTGAGTCTTTCGCCGAAACGTATCTTCTGAAGCTCCAGATATTTCTGTATGAGAAGCATCTCATGCGATACCGGCACATATCTGTCGCCATTGCTCAGCACCATGCGGAAGACCTGTGAGAGAGTAAGTATGGACTCGGCAGCGTCCTCGGCTCCGGCATTCAGGGTCTGCCAGTACATGGAATCCAGCATATTGTACAGGAAATGCGGATTGATCTGCGCCTGAAGGGCAGCAAATTCGCTCTCCTGCTCCCTGATCGTAAGTACATATTTCTCATCAATCAGGCGGCTGACATCCCTTACCATGCTGTTGAAGCACTCAGCCATATTCCCGAGCTCATCCTGCGTGTTTACCTCCACACGCTGTGTGAGATCACCCTCCGAGACCTTCATCATGGCCTTTGTCAGCCGCTCGATGGGTTCGGATATGATATAGGAAACAAGAGAGAGCAGCAGGAAAAGACCGACCAGCAAAAATCCCATGCCTGCCGCTGCCGCTACGGCTCCCGACACCGCCTGTCTCCTGAACAATGAGAGCGGCACCACCATGCACAATACGCTGTTGTTGGGAGAAAACCGCTTCAAAAGAACAACATGATCCAGATAATACAGCGTGGTGATATCCTCTCCCGACAAGGTCTCAAAAAGCGTCGGATCGCTTACATAGCTTTGCAGCGAGGCATCAAGACTTCCTGCATGACACAGCTCGCCGCCTGTCCTGTCGTATACGGCCGTATAACCTTCTTCGTAATCAGGACCGGCCAGAACGCTTTCAAGCCGTGCCTTGTCAATACTTATCGCCATAAAGCACAGTGGGATACTGCGGCTGAGATCATACATTTCTCTGTACAGGACGATCTTATCGCCTGCTCCCGAGGCGAATACTCCGCTGTTGCCCCTGTCGGTACTCTCCCACATGGTGCCGTACTGAAGATCCAGGGTCTTCCTGTATACATCCGTTTTACGTACATCCTCTATGCTCTGCAGGTGCACGCTTCCGTCCATACCTCTGAGATAGGGTCTCAGACCGTTTTCGGGATACAGGGCTATACTCTTTACATTGCCGCCTATGGAGAGCATATTCTGGACGATCTCCATAGGAGCGCTGTCAAACCAGAACCTGGCGTTGGAATCAAACTCCTTGTTGTATTCGGAGGACAGAAGAGCCGTGATGTTATTATCAATGCATAGATATGTGCTGATATCCCACAGATCCTTCTGTATGAGACCTATATTCTCAGCCATGGAGTCCACATGCATCCGGCAGGTTTCAAGATATTCTCTCTCGCGACCGCGATAACTGACTACGCAGTAGACGAGCCCCATCAGGACGATAATTGGCGCAAATATCAGGTATCCGTAGAGTATTATCTTACGGCGTATGTTCATTCCCCTGATGCTTCGCCTTATCCTGTCCCTCATCTCATCCTTTTACTGCTCCCATCGCGACTCCCTTGGTAATAGACTTATTCAGTATAACATATACTATGACTGCCGGTGCAGCCGTAAGCGCCATGACCGCAAACTGTACCGCATAGTTTGAGGAATATTCACCTGTAAAGTCAAGCACTGAAAACGGAAGTGTCTTCCAGGTCTTCGAGCTGAGATAGGTGCTGGCCATCATGAATTCGTTCCAGTTATTGAGAAAGGTCATAATGCAGACCGTAGCTATCGATGGCTTGAGCATGGGAGTCACCACTCCGAAAAGCAGCTTGTATATCCCACAGCCATCTATCACTGCAGCCTCCTCGACCTCCTTGGGAAGGGAACTCATGAAGCCTGTCATAAGGAAGAGTCCCTGCGGGAGCGAAAATGCAGTATAGGGGATCAGGAGCGCCCATATGGTATCCGTCATATGCAGCTGGCTGTATATCTTATAGTTGGGAAGAAGCGTGGTGTGTATCGGTATCATCATGCCAAGCAGCAGGATCGTATATGCAACCCTGGAGTACTTCCAGTGCATCCTGAGGCAGGCAAATGCCGACATTATGGAAATGAGCACGACAAGCACTACCGAAAGGCCGTTTATGAGCAGGCTGTTTTTAAGATAGAGCAGGAAATGACCGTCTACGAATGCTGTCACATAATTTCCCCACTGTATCTTCTCCGGAATGATCAGCAGACCGTTTGTAAACATTTCCGTGCTCTTGGCAAGTGAAAAATCCAAAAGCCATACCAGCGGAAACAGCTGGACTATAGCGACTGCAATAAGCACTACCCACAGTATGATCTTTTTGGGATCTCTTGCTTGCTCTCTCATGTCACACTTCCTTCTCCTTGAATATATTGTTGGTAACTACCGTAACGAACAGGCATATTATGATAAAGACTACGCCTATCGCGTTACCGTATCCGTATCTGAACGCCTTGAACGCCTGCTGATACAGATAGTTTGCCACGAACTGCGTCCTGTCTCCCGGACCACCGGCTGTCAGCAGATACACGGTCTCCATCTGCTTCAGAGCGGATATGATCGCCATTGTCACGTTTATCTGTATGACGGGCTTCATTAAAGGCAGAGTGATACGAAGGAAAGTATTCTTCTGGTCTGCTCCGTCTATCGCCGCCGCTTCATAGAGAGTAGGATCGATATTCTTGATACCGGTGTAGTAGATAAGCATGCCCCAGCCAAAGCCATGCCAGATCAGCACTACCAGCACCGACCAGATCGCATAGTCCTGACTCAGCCAGTTGATGTCGGCCTCTTTCCCGAAGAAACGCAGCACATTGTTCAGCAGACCGAAATCCGGATTGTATATAAATTTCCAAAGATAGGCGATCACAGCTACGGATATGACATTCGGTATGAAGTATACACACCTGAAAAAGCCTTCGGCTCTCCCTCCAAGCTTGTCAAGAACCGCCGCCGTTATTATTGCCAGCGGATGCTGGATACAGATGAAGCCTATCGCGAGCAGCAGTGAGTTTTCCATGGCTCTCCAGAACACGCTGTCTTTAATGATCGCCACGTAATTGTCAAAGCCCACGAAGGTGACCTTGCCCATACCGGAATAATCCGTAAAGCCGTAATATGCACTCAAAATGATCGGAAACAGTATTGCGAAAACGAAGAGCAGCATCCCGGGCAGTATCAGGGAAAAGATGACTTTTCTATTACTGTACAGCTTATGCATTCCTTCTTACCTCCATCCTTAACCCCTCCATTCAGATGCCCAAAACCTGTGATCAGACTATATACAGTAAACGGATTGGTAGCTGTTCAGAACCCCTTGGGCTCTGAACAGTTGCCATGAATTAGATATATCCGTTTTATACAACCATCCTGTTATTTGCAGGCTTCCGAAATAGCCGACAGGAAGTTCTCCACATTTGTGCTTCCGTTGGATACGCTCTGTATCTGGCTCTCGATGGAGGTCTTGAAAGCCGCGCTTCCTCTGTCATTTATCGTAGTGCCGGAAACGTTTGTAGCTTTGCCTATCAGGTCAACAAGCTGCTTCTGGACCTCGGTCTCATTACCGGTCATGAATGCCGTCTCATCCTGGGCAGACATACCTACGCCATTCTCCCAGCCTATCTTTGACAGATTCTCAGGCAGATAGAGATAGTTGAGGAATTTCTTGGCCTCCTCAAGGTTGGCTGAGGAAGCTGATACCGCATATCCACCACCGTTCCATGCCGTGATGTCGGTAGCCTTTGCAGCTCCTCCGTCTATGACCGGCATTGTGAAGACTCTGATGTTGTTCCTTATCTCCTCATCAATATCCTCGTTGAGAGCCATGGATGCATCCCAGCTTCCCATGTAGTACATAGCCGACTGACCATTAGTAAAAAGATTCTGGGCTGTTCCGTAATCCTGAGAATCATAGCCGTTCTGGAAAAGTCCGGCCTCATCTGCCTCATGAAGCAGCTCCACTGCCTTCTTTATATCTTCATTCGAAAAGTCCGCATTCTGTATTGCCGTTGTTGCCGTATCTGCATATTTGTCGTTGGTAAGCTTGAACAGCACATCCGTGAGATACACCGCCAGAGGCCATCCGTCTCCGCCATCCATAGCGCAGGGGATGATACCGGCTGCCTTGATGTCACCCGCAAGCTTCAGCAGATCATCATATGTTGCGGGTACTTCCCATCCGTTGTCCTTAAACATCTTTGCGTTGTAGTAGAATACAGCCACGTCTGTATTTCTGGGAAGTCCGTACAGCTTTCCGTCCTTCTTGAAGCCATCGAGTGATCCGGAAAGGAAACCATAGTCCGCATAATCCGACTCGTCAAGCTCCGCAAGAACTCCTGCATCAAGTACTTCGTCCAAGAAAGAAGGCTGACCCCATATGCTCACCACGTCAGGCAGTCCTTCCATGGAATAAGCCTTGAACTTTGTCTTGTAAGCCTCCTCGTCGAGAGCCTCCACTTCTATTTTTACATTCGGATTCTCCGACATGTAATTGTCTATTACAGTCTGTTCCACGAGTCCCTGTCCGTTTTTTCTGTCGGGAAGATTAGAGAAAACCTTGAGTGTGATCTCTTCTCCCGCAGTACCTGATGTATCCTGTGCGGCACTCTCTGCAGGTGCCTGAGAGTCAGCAGCCTGACTTCCGCAGCCTATCATCGCTGTCGTCATTACTGTTACCATCGCTACTGCGATCAGTTTCTTAAACTTCATTCTTTTTCCTCCTCTGAAATGATACTGACTGTGACCTGTATCGGACGAAAGACAAAAAGCGAGGTCACAATAAATGTACTCTGTCCGACGAATACATTCTATGCAACCCGGGATATAAAAAAAATACACCAATTTTATAAAATGGTGGAGAATATTGTGATGACATCGTGTCCGGAGGTATCCCACTGATATCTCTTCAGATCCACCCTGCCGTCCGTCACCTCAATACCGTCGGCTATAAGGAGCTTTTCCTGTTCTCCGGCACCTCCGAAAGCAAACTCCCCTGCAAGCTCCCCCTTGGAATTGACCACCCGGAAGCATGGTATGCTATCCGGATCGGGATTTTTGTGAAGTGCATTCCCGACAGCTCTTGCCATCCTTTTATCTCCGGCAAGCTCTGCTATCTGACCATAGGTTGCAACCTTTCCCTTCGGAATCTTCTTAACTGCCTCGTAAATTCTCTTTGTTGGGTTATCCGAGATCAGATCGTAGCTTTCCGCTATCATGCACTCGATATCTTTATCCGGAATGCTTCCGTCCAAAATGATCGTATTCCAATGTTCCTTATTCTGAAGCATGGATTTTGCGCATCTTTTCATTTTATCTGTAAATCCTTCTCTTTATGAGATATTGCCTATAAACTTGTAGTAGATCTTGATTTCCTGTGTTGCCCCATCTTCCGTTTCTTTCTTTTCTCCGACAG
>CAJOME010000066.1 GCA_905235585.1 uncultured Lachnospiraceae bacterium
AGGCAGCAGAGGAAGAGGCAGCGCAAGAAGCCGCAAGAAAAGCGGCGGAAGAAGAGGAAGCCAGAAGAAGAGCAGAAGAGGAAGAAGCAGCCAGAAAGAAGGCAGAGGAGGAAGCAGATCATTCAGGAGATGATTCATCCGATGAATCGGGAGATCAGGACAGTGGCGATGATGGCGGTTAAAGCACACCGGTCAAAACCGGTGTCAGCGGACAAGCTGTAAAATAAGGGTTAAAAGGACGCAGACGGCCAAAGCGGCTGCCTGTGTCTTTTTATGCATGAAAAGGATGGCGATGAATTCTCTGATATACCCGTTCGGCCAGAAGTACCATTTTGTGGTACTTGCAAGACCCTCGCTGTTCAGACCGGCCTTTTTTGCCAGCATGCCGCTGCGAAGTATATGATAATTCGTGGTGATATAGGCAATCTTCGCACCGGGCATCTCTGAGTCTATGATACGCTTTGAAAAAAGCATATTTTCGTAGGTATTCTTTGATTCCTTTTCAGGCAGGATCTCATAGTCCTCGGCACCGTGAGATAAAAGATAAAGAGCCATGGCAGAGCCCTCGCTCATTATCTCATCTCTTCCCTTGCCTCCGCTTGGTACATAGCGGATAGCCTTGCCTGTAGCGATCTCCTGCTCCCAGGCAAAGTGTATCGCGCGGTTCAGGCGGGAACGTATAAGCGGCATCAGCATGCCTTTCTTTCCTATATAGCACCCAAGGATGATAAGAAAATCATTGTCGAGCTCCGGCTTGTTGCGGATAGCCACGGCACCCATTACAGATGTGCCTATGAATATGATCCCGATATAGCCGCCAATGAGAGAGGTGAAAAGGAAACGCCTGCAGAGCAGGTTGCCTGCGATACATGCCAGACCGAATACCGTGCCGAGCAGCCGTCTGTATCCGAAATGCTCATGAAATATCAGTACGATATTGCTGAGAAAAAGAAGCAGGGTCATGATCAGCAGCACAGGCATCGTCCATATAAGGAATACTCTTGGAAACATGGTAAGGGTTTTACTTACCGTATACTCTGCCGGACGGACTATGAGATATATGGCGAGCAGTATCAGATAGACTATGATACCCGAAAAAAGGATACCCCCGTATGAGCAGATAAAGTTCCAGCGTTTTATATGATCATGTTTCATTTTTTCTCCATAAAAGTGTCGTTTTATAATATAATACAATAAAAATATGAAAATTACAGTTGGAGGAGAGATGAAGCTAACAATAAAATATTTTTCGGATGAACTGGAAAGATTAAGGTATATAGACGGAAAGAGTGACTGGATAGATCTGCGCTCCGCGGAAAATGTAAAGCTTTCCGCAGGTGAGTTTCATCTGGTCCCGCTGGGGATAGCGATGCAGCTGCCTAAGGGGTATGAAGCACATGTGGTACCGAGATCGAGCACGTTTAAGAACTTTGGTATCATACAGACGAATTCATGCGGTATAATAGATGAGACCTATTGCGGTGACGGCGATCAGTGGTTCATGCCTGTATATGCACTGCGGGATACCGAGATACATATCAACGACAGGATATGCCAATTCAGGATATTTGAACATCAGCCTGCCATAGAGTTTGAAGAGGCGGATCATTTGGAAGGACAGGACAGGGGCGGATTTGGAAGCACAGGGACGAACTGAGAAAAAAATAGAGGTGACGGGCGAGAATATCGCAGCGGCACAGTCAGCGGTGGAAGCCTCTGCCATGAATAAGGTATCGGGTGCCGGAAAGCGCATCGGAGAAGAGGGCGCGGAGGACCCGTCGGAGGGCAGAGCCGATAAGATGGAGGAGGATATGCTCACCGTAGAGGGATTTCGCTTTACAGCGCTCGCGGATGCGAAGACAGCCGAAGAAGAATACAAGAAAATGGTCTATATAAAGGAGCACATGAACCGGGACAATCCCGAAGAGGTGCTTGCGATATATGACAAGATGATAGAAAACGGGCTGTTTGTGACACCTGTAGGCGTGGATTTCCTTATGAGGACAAGGGAGTATCTGGTGGACTGCGGACAGATAGCCCCGGAGCGCATCAGACCGATCGAGACAGGATCGCTCTTTACCCAGAGGGCGAGGAATGAGGCGAGAGCCGAGTCAAGACCCAGAGTCACTACCAATCTTACGGATGAGATAAAAGAAGTAAGACGAAAGTATCATATAGCGCTTGCCACGGCAATAATAGCGGTGATACTTGTGATAGCCATGTTTATACTTGCGAATACGACAAACAATCCGAATATCATCAATTACAGGACGGCGATAGAGAATCAGTATTCCGAATGGGAAGAGGCTCTTACACAGAGGGAACAGGCTGTAAGAGAAAAAGAGGAAGCATTGGAAAATGGAGAAAATTAAGATACTCATAGCGGATGACGAAGCGAGGATGAGAAAGCTCGTGGGAGACTTTCTCCGGAAGAAGGACTATGAGGTGATAGAGGCGGAAAACGGACAGAAGGTCGTGGATATCTTCTTTGAAGAGGATCAGGATATATCACTTGTGATACTCGATGTTATGATGCCGGTCATGGACGGATATGCCGCACTTAAGGAGATCAGGCAGTACTCGAAGGTGCCGGTCATAATGCTTACCGCAAAGAGTGAAGAAAGAGACGAGCTGCAGGGCTTTGATCTCGGCGCGGATGAATATATCTCCAAGCCCTTTTCGCCCAATATCCTGGTAGCAAGAGTGGATGCCATACTGCGCAGATCAAATGCAATAGGAGAGGGCAAAAGATTTGAGAGCGGAGGGATAGTGCTCGACACATCGGCTCACTCCTGTACCGTGGACGGCAAAGCACTTGAGCTGTCCTTTAAGGAGTTTGAGCTGTTGCAGTATTTCATGGAGAATACGGGCATAGCCCTGTCCAGAGAGAAGATATTAAATAATGTCTGGAACTATGATTATTTCGGAGATGCACGCACCATCGATACCCATGTAAAAAAGCTCAGAGCCAAGATGGGCGATAAGGGCGACATGATCAAGACCATATGGGGGATGGGCTATAAATTCGAGGCATAGTAAAACAGGGTTTTGACCCCAACATCATAATATTTATCAGTAAAAGACACAGGAGGAACGACACTATGGATTACGCTAAGGAGTCATTAAGGCTGCATGGAGAGTGGGGAGGCAAGATCGAGGTGGTATCAAGGGTCAGTGTAAAGACCAAAGACGACCTCTCTCTTGCCTATACTCCGGGGGTAGCGGAGCCGTGTCTTGCGATACAGAAGGACATAGACAGATCCTACGAGCTCACCAGACGTCACAATATGTGTGCGGTCATCACAGACGGATCGGCTGTGCTGGGACTCGGAGATATAGGTCCCGAAGCAGGTATGCCCGTCATGGAGGGTAAATGTGTACTCTTTAAATCCTTTGGAGATGTGGATGCTTTTCCTCTGTGCGTAAAGACCAAGGATGTAGATGAATTTGTGAATACCGTTGCGCTCATATCGGGTTCATTCGGGGGCATTAATCTCGAGGACATCTCAGCGCCCCGGTGCTTTGAGATAGAAAGAAAGCTTAAGGAAAAAACCGACATACCGATCTTTCATGACGATCAGCATGGCACGGCAGTGATCACCCTTGCAGGACTCACGAATGCATTAAAGGTGGTCGGCAAGAAAAAAGAGGATGTGAAGCTAGTCACGTCCGGAGCCGGAGCCGCGGCGGTAGCGATAGTCAGGCTGCTTTTGTCGGCAGGGTTTAAGAATATCACGATGTGTGACAGAAAGGGCGCCATCTATGAGGGCAGGGACGGTCTCAACTGGATAAAGGAAGAGATGGCACAGGTCACAAATCTCGAAAAGAAACCCGGAAGCATAGCCGATATGCTGGTGGGAGCGGACGTATTTATAGGAGTATCGGCTCCGGGGACGGTGACCACGGAGATGGTAAAGACCATGAACAGGGATGCGATCATTTTTGCATGCGCAAATCCCACGCCGGAGATCTTTCCCGAGGATGCTAAAAAGGGCGGAGCGGCTGTCATAGCCACGGGACGCAGTGATTTCCCGAATCAGATCAATAATGTGCTTGCGTTTCCCGGTATCTTCCGCGGTACCTTTGATGTAAGAGCAAGGGATATAAATGAAGAGATGAAGATGGCAGCGGCAAATGCGCTTGCTTCTCTTATTTCAGAGGACGAGCTGAATGCTGATTATATCATCCCGTATGCCTTTGATCCTAAGGTGGGGCCTGCGGTGGCAAAGGCAGTCTCACAGGCTGCAATAGAGTCGGGAGTGGCAGCATCGAACATGGCATAGCTCGTGTTCAAACGGGGTAGTGACGGATAAGATAGAAAATGATCCGTGAGATGATGGAGATACTGAGTGAAGAGCAGCAGACGGGCAGGTGATATGAAGGGGACCCGTTTCAGAAACAGCATCAGAGTACAGCTTGCGGCAGTATTTATCATATTGCTCATAGCGGTTGTCGCCGTAAGTGCTTTTATAAATACCGTCTTCCTTCAGCGTTATTATATTTCCAACAAACAAAAGCTCATCGAGAGTGCATATGATACCGTAAACATCCTGTGCGAAAGCTATGAGATAGAGTCGGAGGAATTCAGGATGAGCTTTGACAAGCTTACCACAGACGGGGCTCTGTCTGTGGTGGTAGCAAACTCCGGCATGGAGATCCTGTGCTCCACAGAAAGAGAATCCGGTCTTATGGCTTCACGGCTTTTATGGAGGGTGATCTCGGGAGAGACAAAGAACGAACCCGGGTACTATGCCCCGGATCAGCCCATAGGTGAAGAAAGGAAGGAGCCTCCTGACGGATCTGGCGGTGGCAGAAGCATGAGTGAGGATCGTATCGGGTATAACGGGGATCTTAAAAGAATACGTGAAAGCGTACTTGCCAGCACGGATATGTATCAGATAACCACCAGCACGGATCCTGCCATGAGGACGGACTATATAGAGCTGTGGGGCTATCTCTCGGGCGGCAATCTGATACTGATAAGGACACCGCTGGAAAGTATAAGAGAGAGCGCGGCAATATCAAACAGATTCATGCTGTATATCGGGATGCTGATAGCATTTATAGGAGCCGTAGTGATGTGGTTCGTATCAAAGCGTATCACGGAGCCTATACTTGAGCTGACCGAGATATCGGACAGGATGTCACGCATGGATTTTGATGCCAAATATACGAGCGGAGGAAAGAATGAGATAGGAGAGCTCGGGGAGCACATGAATGAGATGGCCAAGCAGCTCGAGTCATCCATATCAAAGCTCAAGAGCGCGAATGCCGAGCTGCAACGTGATATAGAGAAAAAGGAAAAGATCGAGAGCATGCGCAGTGAGTTTATATCTAATGTATCGCATGAGCTCAAGACTCCCATAGCGCTCATATCGGGATATGCTGAGGGTATACGTGACGGTATAGCCGAGACGGATGAAGACAGAAATGAATATCTGGGAGTGATAATAGATGAGTCGGATAAAATGGGTGAGCTGGTGTCCAACCTGCTGGAGCTCAATAAGCTGGAGTTTGGAAATGATAAGGTAGAGATGAAGAGGTTTGACATCGTGCAGCTCATCTCAAATGTGATAGCGTCTTCGGACATCATGATAAAACAGTACGATGTATCGGTATCCTTTGATGAAAATGATCCGATATATGTATGGGGAGATGAAGGCATGATAGAGACGGTATTTATAAACTATCTGACAAATGCCGTAAGGTACTGCAAGGGGAATAAAAGAGCCGAGGTCACTCTGTCAGATGCCGACGGGGATATCAGGGTACAGGTGTATAATACGGGTGATCCGATACCGGATGAGGCTCTGGACAGGATATGGGACAAGTTTTACAAGGTGGATATGGCAAGGAGCCGTGAGGTCGGTGGCTCCGGTGTGGGGCTCTCGATAGTAAAGGCGATAATGGAGACTTTGAATAAGCCGTTTGGTGTGATAAACTATGACAATGGTGTAGGATTCTGGTTTGAACTGGAAAGAGCATAGTAAAAAGGTATTGATAATGAAAAGCATGGTGAGAGTCCTGTGTGTGGGGCTTATATTCGGAATAACCGCACTTACCGGCTGCGGAGCGGAGAGTGTCAGTATATCAGATGAGGATGTGAAGAGGGTGGCAAACTACTCTTCGGATATAGTCAGCCAGCACAGCGACAAGTCAGAATCAAGGCTTGTCGATCTGAATACGGTCAAAAGGAAATATCAGGAGCGGCTTGACCTGGAGATCCGGAAGCAGAATTTCAAGGCACTCGAGCAGGCCGCTTCGGGAGAGAGCAGCAGCGGGTCTGGCTCAGAGGGTGAAAACGCAGAAGAAAACGACGGATACACAGAGCCGGATATGACTCTTGCGGAGGCTATAGGAGTGCCTGAATTTGATATTTATTATACGGGCTGTGAGATAGCGAAGTCTTATCCCACTCAGGCATCTGTCTCGGATGACGTGTATATGGGTATGACTGCGGCTCCCGGAGATACGCTTCTTATCATGCACTTCAATATCTCCAATATAGAGGGTCTTGACAGAGAATGCTATATCCTGGGTCTCAAGCCTACTTTCAGGGTAAAGATAAACGGAGAGAGCAACACCGTACAGCAGACGATACTTTCAGATGATCTGTCCAAGTTTGACGGAACCATCCCTGCCTACAGTTCGCAGGATACAGTCCTCATATGCGAGTCATCGGAAAGCGCACTCTCAGATATAGAGTCACTCTCTCTTGTAGTAAGATCGGCGGAAGGCCGCCCGGAATACAGACTCGAATAAAGCATTTTCAATGCTCTAAAAAATCCGTGCCAGCACGGAAACATATAAATTATTACAGGAAGTTGCCTTAAATGCCTATTTGTGTACAAAAGGATCTGCCGGCAAGAGAGATCCTTGAAAATGAAAATATATTCACTATGGAGCCGGAGCGCTCCATGCATCAGGATATCAGACCGCTCGAGATATGCATACTGAATCTGATGCCTCTAAAGGAAGACACGGAGCTGCAGCTTTTGCGCTCGCTTTCCAATACGCCGCTTCAGATAAATATCACATTCATGACCGTTAAGAGCCATATATCAAAGAACACCTCGGCAAACCACCTCAACCAGTTTTACACCTCATGGTATGAGATAAAGGACAAGAGGTTTGACGGACTCATCATCACGGGAGCTCCTGTGGAGCTGCTCGAATACGAAGATGTGGACTACTGGGAAGAAATGGTGTCCATCATGGACTGGTCTCTTACGAATGTCACATCCACACTCCATTTGTGCTGGGGCGCTCAGGCTGCACTCTATCATCATTACGGACTGAATAAGCATACCTTTGAGGACGAAAAGCTCTTTGGAGTGTATCGGCATAGTGTAAAGAACAGGAAAGATCCTCTTGTGAGAGGCTTTGATGACCTTTTCTATATTCCGCACTCAAGGTACACAGAGGTGAGAAAAGAGGATATCTACGGCTGCGGAGAGCTGAAGGTCCTCGCGGAGGGGGATAATAAGGCGGGGGTATGCCTCTGCACGGCGATGGAGGGCAGGCAGGTCTTCCTTTTCGGACATCCCGAATACGACAGGCTGACGCTTGATAAGGAATACAAGAGAGATAAAGAAAAGGGGCTCGACCCCACTCTTCCGGTAAACTACTATCCGGATGACGACCCTGAGCAGAAACCGATGTTGCTTTGGAGGAGTCATGCAAATATAATATATACTAACTGGCTTGATTACTATGTGTATCAGAGCACACCGTATGATATAGGCGTTTCATTAAGTATCTGAGTATAGGGAGGTAGTCTGATGAAAAACAAGGCAAAGCTTACACTAACCAATGTACTACTTATGGTTGGATTCGTTCCGCTCATAGCAGCCGGAGCGATCATATGCATCATAAGTGGTATAACAACCAGCAACAATCTCACACAGGATGTATATGACAAGCTTTTTGTGGCATCCGACGGCTTGAGGAAGTACTACCAATATGAGCTTGAAGCGGGACATGAGATGCCGTATGAGCATGATTATGTGGATATGCTCAAGGGTGATGGTATAGAGATGACTCTTTTCCTGGGAGATACGAGATATATGACATCAGCTCTCAATGACAAGGGTGAGAGAAATGAAGGTACCCAGATGGACGCGAAGATCTGGGCAGAGGTGCAGAAGGGCAATGATTATTATGCAGACGGAGTCATCATCGGGGGCAAGCCTTACTATGTGTATTACAGACCTCTGTATGGTGCTGACGGTTCTGTAGCAGGAGCTGCATGGGCGGGTGAACCATCCGTTGATGTCAAGGCATCTATAAGTAATTCCATACTTTTGACCGTGATCGCTGTCGTCATAGCGATAGTTGTATTCGGGATCATCATAATCCTGGTCGCTAGAAAGATAATACGTACTCTGGATGAAGTCGTAGACGGTGTACAGAGGCTGGCAGACGGTGATCTTACCGACATGAAGCATACGCACTCCATTATCAAAGAGATATCCGCCGTAGGAGATAACGTTTATAAGCTTCACGGATGGCTGAAGGAGATAGTATCGGGCATTCTGAACGATACGCACAGTCTGGATGCCAATATGTCGGATGTGGCCATGGGCGTCGATACGTGCAACTCTGCTTCGGACGGTATAGTGAGGGCAGTGGATGATCTGTCAAAGGGCTCCATGGAGATGGCTGAGTCCGTACAGAATACAAATATGAACATGCAGACCATAGGTGACGGAGTGGATGAGATAAGGAGCCTTTCGGATAGTGCCACATCATACGCAAATGAAGCGAAGTCCGAGAGTCAGAAGGCTCAGGATGCTCTCAACGAGCTGATCAAAGCCAATGCCGATACTGTCGAGGTATCTCACAATGTAGTGGAGGGTATCAATTCTTCGTCTGCGGCTATAGAGAAGATATCATCTGCTGCTTCGGTAATAGAGGATATAGCGAGCCAGACCAACCTGCTTTCTCTCAATGCTTCGATAGAGGCTGCAAGAGCCGGAGAGGCCGGAAGAGGCTTTGCGGTAGTGGCATCAGAGATATCATCGCTTGCGCAGCAGTCTGACCAGTCCTCCAAAGAGATCAAGCAGATAGTCAATGAGATCATAGCTACATCCAATAAGAACGTGGAGTATGCCGGACAGATACAGGAGGCAGTAAACAACGAGGGCACGGTGCTTGCTCAGGTGAATGACAGCTTCTCGGTTATGAACGACAAGATCGGTGATACGGTATCAGCCATAGATACCATAGCCGGAAGAGCGGAGGATCTGGATGAGGCCAAATCACAGGTGCTTGATGATGTCTCATCACTTTCGTCGATCTCCGAGGAGAACGCGGCATCCTGTCAGGAGACCAATGCTTCGATGCAGGAGATGGGTGCTACGATATCTACCATCAAGGCTGAGTCGGACAATACGCTTGACGTTGCAAAAGCGCTCAAGGAAGCAGTAGGGGCATTTAAGATCTGACAGTAAGTATAAAAGCCTGCTCCGTAAACGGAGCAGGTTTTTTTGAGCGAAAGGAGATTATGATTTATGGGTGGTTTTTTTGCGGCGGCCTTAAAGGGTGATTGTATATTCGATCTGTATTTCGGGACAGATTACCATTCACACCTTGGTACGAGAAGAGCGGGCATGGCGGTATACGACCGTGAAGAAGGATTTAACCGTGCCATACATAATATCGAGAATTCTCCGTTTCGAACCAAGTTTGAGTCTGATTTTCATGAGATGAAGGGCAGTCTCGGGATAGGCTGCATATCAGATTATGAGCCGCAGCCTCTTATAGTCAGATCGCATCACGGGACCTTTGCCATCACTACAGTAGGCAAGATAAACAACATGGATCAGCTCTCTGACGAGGTCATAAGATCCGCAGGGACACATTTCCTTGAGATGAGCGGAGGCTCCATAAATGCCACGGAGCTGGTGGCCGCGCTCATAAATCAAAAAGACAATATAATAGAGGGCATACAGTATGCGCAGGAGGTCATAGACGGTTCCATGACCATGATGCTGCTGACCCCGAAGGGGATATACTGTGCCAGAGACAGATTGGGCCGTACACCTCTTACGATAGGTCTTAAGGATGAGGGATTCTGTGCCTCCTTTGAGAAGTTCGCATATCTGAATCTGGGCTACAGGGATTATAAGGAGCTCGGACCCGGTGAAGTGGTGATCATGACACCCGAATCCGTGACCACACTTGTGAAGCCCGGGGACAAGATGAAGATATGTACCTTCCTCTGGGTGTACTACGGATATCCATCTTCGGGCTACGAGGGTGTATCTGTCGAGGAGATGAGATATAACTGCGGCAAATACATGGCCATGAGGGATACCATGTCTAAAGATGAGCTTGATATAGTGGCGGGAGTGCCTGATTCGGGCACGGCGCATGCCGTTGGCTATGCGAATGAGTCAGGCATACCTTTTTCCAGACCTTTTATCAAGTATACTCCTACCTGGCCCAGATCGTTCATGCCTACGATACAGTCAAGAAGAGATATGATAGCGAGGATGAAGCTGATACCGGTACATGAGCTCATAGAGGGTAACAGACTGCTGCTGATAGATGATTCGATCGTAAGGGGTACGCAGCTCAGAGAGACCACACAGTTTCTGTACAATTCCGGGGCGAAGGAGGTGCATGTACGTCCTGCCTGTCCGCCCATCATGT
>CAJOME010000067.1 GCA_905235585.1 uncultured Lachnospiraceae bacterium
CCGGCGCATGATCTCCTGATAGGCGTCTTCCACGCCGCCCAGATCCCGGCGGAAGCGGTCCTTGTCCAGCTTCTTGCCGGTTTCGCTGTCCCACAGACGGCAGGTGTCCGGGCTGATTTCATCCGCCAGGACGATGGTTCCGTCCGCCAGACGGCCGAACTCCAGTTTGAAGTCCACCAATGTTACGCCCACATGCTGCCAGACGGCCTTGAGCTCGTCATTGACGGCAAAGGCGTATTTTTTGATGGTTTCGATTTCTTCCTTCGTTGCCAGCTTCAGGGCGAGCGCGTGATAGGTGTTGATCAGCGGATCTCCCAGGTCGTCATTTTTATAGGAAAACTCGATGGTGGGTTCGTCGAAGACGATGCCCTCTTCCACACCGTAGCGCTTGGAGAAGGAACCGGCGGATATATTGCGGATGATGACTTCCAGGGGAACGATGGAAACCTTTTTGACCAGGGTTTCACGATCGCTGAGCTCCTGCACAAAATGAGTGGGAATCCCTTTCTTTTCCAGATGCTGCATCAGCAGATTGCTCATTTTGTTGTTGATGACGCCCTTGCCCTGGATGGTGCCCTTTTTCAGGCCGTTGAAGGCGGTCGCGTCGTCCTTGTAGTCGACAATCAGAAGTTCGGGATCGTCGGTGCTGAATACCTTTTTGGCTTTTCCTTCGTAAAGCTGCTCACCCTTGATCATTTGCGGGGTCCTCCTCCTGCGATTTTTACCCCGAAATTATACATCGGACGGCCGGAATGTCAAGACCGCGGGGGGCCGCGGACGGCGCCGGTCCGCTGTTTTTTTCTTGACAGAGACCGGATGCGGTGATATCCGACAAGAGGATGCGCCTTGCGGATATCGACAACGCGATGAGGGAGAGGATGCGTGAGGCAATAATAAGGGACAGGAAAAAGACCGAACGCATGGAGCTGAGGCTTCCCGAGACCATGAGGACGAAGCTGGGTCAGACAAAGCACACCGCGGCACTGTATGCCGAGAGGATGAAGAGAGTTTCACCGCTTGAAAAGCTGACTGCGGGATACTCATATGTATCTGATATGCAGGGCAATAATATAAGGGATGCGCTGAAGCTCTCCAAAGGGGATGCTGTAAACATATATATGCTTCACGG
Source organism: uncultured Lachnospiraceae bacterium (assembly GCA_905235585.1). GTDB lineage: Bacteria > Bacillota > Clostridia > Lachnospirales > Lachnospiraceae > NK4A144. Next base: position 1,130 of record CAJOME010000067.1, read on the forward strand.
AAAGGTGACCGCAGATGTCAGAGAGATCGAAAAAAAGGAGTATTGAAGAGAGCTTTTCTTATCTTGACGAGGTGCTGGAGAAGATGGAAGACCCCGACATCCCGCTGGAGGAATCGTTCGCACTGTACGAAAAGGGGATGAAGGCCTTAAAGGAGGCTACCAGGGCGATAGATGATGTGGAAAAGAGAGTAAAGCTTATTGATGATGAGGGAAGGACGGAGGACTTTGATGAATGATTCTGAATTAAAGCTTGCCGCGCTCAGAGCGGATGACGTTATATTCAAGTATCTTCCCGAAGAGGATGGATATCCTGCAACAGTCATCTCTGCCATGAATTACTCGTTGAAGGTCGGAGGCAAAAGGATACGTCCGATCTTCATGCAGGAGACATATAAGATGTTTGGCGGCAGGAGCAAGGTAGTAGAGCCTTTTATGGCAGCCATAGAGATGATCCATACATATTCTCTTGTACATGACGATCTGGAGGCTATGGATAACGATGAGTTCAGGCGCGGAAGAAAGACAACTCATGTTATTTATGGCGAGGGTATGGCCATACTTGCAGGAGACGGACTGCTCAATATGGCATTTGAGACGGCGCTTAAGGCTTTTGACGTAAAGCGGGCTGATAGTGCCAGAGTCATAAAGGCACTGAAGCTGCTTGCAAAAAAGTCAGGGCTTTACGGTATGCTTGGCGGACAGGCCTGTGACGTGGATGCGGAGGAGAAGAAGCGCGCGATAGACATGGATGAGCTGATGTTTATCCATAGGAATAAGACCGGAGCACTGATCGAGGCAGCCATGCTCATAGGAGCGATCCTCGCCGGAGCCAATGACAAGGAGCTGGAAAAAGTGGATCAGATCGCCCTGCTTGTGGGTACCGCGTTCCAGATAGAGGATGATATACTGGATGTTGAGGGGGATGTAAATGTCATGGGTAAACCGGTCGGATCGGATGAGCGTAATAACAAAGTGACCTATGTGACGCTCCGGGGTATGGAGGAGGCCAAAAATGATGCCAGAGCGATGTCCGAAAGGGCTGTAGAGGTATTTGACAGTCTCGGTAAGAAGAATGCTTTCTTAAGGGAGCTTATATTATCTATGATAGGACGTGTCAGCTGAAATGCTATTGGACAGGATAGAAAAACCAAACGATATAAAAAGGATACCCAAAGAGGATCTGCCAAGACTGGCATCCGAGATAAGGGAGTTTCTCATAGAGAAGGTCAGTATGACCGGAGGTCATCTGGGCAGCAATCTTGGTGTGGTGGAGCTTACGATAGCTCTGCACAGACAGCTCAGTCTTCCCACAGACAAGATAGTCTTTGATGTGGGTCATCAGGCTTATATACACAAGCTGCTGACCGGCAGAAGAGAGGGCTTTGATTCATTAAGACAGTACGGGGGCATGAGCGGGTTTCCAAAGCGCGGAGAGAGCGAGTGTGATGTGTTTGATACCGGACATTCCAGCACATCCGTTTCCGTGGGACTGGGACTTGTAAAGGCCAGAGACCTGAAGAATGAAAAGCATACCATCGTGGCAGTGATAGGCGACGGGGCTCTAACGGGCGGTCTGGCCTATGAGGGGCTGAATAATGCCGCAAAGCTTAGGACAAACTACATCATCATACTGAATGACAATGCGATGTCCATATCCGAAAATGTAGGCGGCATGTCCAAATACCTGCAGGGGATAAGGACAGCGGTAGGATATCAGAATTTCAAGTCAAATCTCGAGGTTTTTCTAAAAAAGAGCATGCCCTCAAAGGGTGAGAAGGTCGTGGACAGCCTTAAGAGGGTAAAGAGCTCCATGAAGCAGCTGCTGGTGCCGGGGATGCTCTTTGAGGATATGGGTATCACCTATCTCGGACCCGTGGACGGTCATGACATAGGTGCGCTGGAAAGAACTATAAAGGAAGCCAAAAATATTAAGCATACCGTCATCATCCATGTATGTACGAAGAAGGGAAAGGGTTACTCTCCTGCCGAAAGACATCCGGCGAGATTTCACGGTACGGGTCCGTTTGAGATAGAGACCGGACTGCCGAAGGAAAACTCAGGTAAGGCTTCTTATACCGATGTGTTTTCTACGGTGATGATCAAGCTTGCCGCCAGAAACGACAATGTGATAGCGATAACAGCCGCTATGCCTGACGGTACCGGGCTGAAGAGATTCAGGAATATATATCCTGACCGCTTTGTAGACGTGGGGATAGCGGAGGAGCATGCGGTGACATTTGCAGCAGGACTTGCGGCAGGCGGGATGAAGCCGATAGTGGCTGTGTATTCTTCCTTCCTGCAGAGATCCTATGATGAGATACTGCACGATGTCTGCATAGGCAGCCTGCCTGTCATCTTTGCCATAGACAGGGCGGGAATAGTAGGCGCTGACGGGGAGACGCATCAGGGTATCTTTGATCTGTCATATCTTTCCTCCATGCCGAATATGACAGTAATGGCTCCGAAGAACAAGTGGGAGCTTTCCGATATGATGAAATACGCCGTAACAATGGACTCTCCGGTAGCCGTGAGGTATCCGAGAGCGACGGCATACTGCGGTCTCGAAGAGCACAGGGAGGAGATAGAATACGGGCGGAGCGAGGTGATATATGAGGGAAAGGATATCGCTTTACTTGCGGTAGGCTCGATGGTAGAGATCGCTGAGCAGGTGTATGCCCTGCTTAAAGAGAAGGGCTACGACTGCACTCTGATAAATGCGCGTTTCGTGAAGCCCATAGACGAGGATCTGATAATAAGGATATCGGAGTCACACAGGCTCATAGTCACAATGGAGGAGAATGTCCTGTCAGGCGGATACGGTGAGCATGTGACTGAGTTTGCAGCGGTAAATGATCTGCTTGCGGAGATACTCTGCGTGGCGATCCCGGATGAATTCGTGCCGCACGGAGCTCCTTCGATACTCCGTGAAAAGCTGGGACTTGATCCAAAGAGCGTGACCGGCAGGATAATGAACAGACTGCAGCTTATGGAGAGCGCAAGAGACAGGAGAGTGCTGTCAGGAGTGGAGGCTGTAGTCAGTGCGCAGGAGCTGAGGGACATGGCGCCGGACAGGGATACGGATGAGTGACAGAAAGCGCCTTGATGTCCTGCTTACCGAGAGGGGCATGGCATCGTCCAGAGAAAAGGCCAAGGTCATGATAATGGAGGGTCTGGTATATGTGGACGGTGTAAAGGAGGATAAGGCCGGCAGTCAGTTTTCTCCTGAATGCCTGATAGAATACAGGGGAGAGAAGCCGAAATATGTGAGCCGTGGCGGACTGAAGCTTGAAAAGGCGATAGATGAGTTTGGGATCAGTCTTGAGGGGCTCATCTGCATGGATATAGGAGCGTCCACCGGTGGGTTTACCGACTGTATGCTGCAAAACGGCGCTAAAAAGGTCTATTCGATAGATGTCGGATACGGACAGCTCGCCTGGAGCCTGAGATCCGATGAGCGTGTCGTATGCATGGAAAAGACAAACTTCCGGTACCTTACACGGGATGATATAGCCGACAGACCGGGGTTCGCTTCCGTGGATGTATCCTTTATATCACTTTCAAAGATACTTCCGGCAGCGGCAGATATCCTATCCGACGGGGCTAAGATGGTCTGCCTTATAAAGCCGCAGTTTGAAGCCGGAAGGGAAAAGGTCGGCAAAAAAGGAGTAGTGCGCGATCCGTCCGTGCATCAAGAGGTAATAGAGGCATGTCTCGGATATGCAAAGGACAATGGGTTTAATATAGCTGGACTGACGTATTCACCTATAAAGGGTCCCGAGGGGAATATAGAATATCTGATGTATCTGTGCAGGGAGGATGCGGCCGGAGATATTGATCGCGCGTCAGTTGAGGGTGTTGTCTCTGCGGCACATGAGGAGCTCGATAAATGAAAAGGTTTTATCTGATAGTCAATCCGACAAGAGACAGAGGATTACAGGCTGCGAAGGATGTGGAAGCGTATCTTGCGAGCCGGGGATGTTCTTTTAAGACGCACATATCCGAAAAAAGCGAGAATGACATATATACCGAGGCGGATTCCATACCCGAGGATACAGAGTGCATATTAGTGCTCGGAGGAGACGGTACCATGATACAGGCGGCAAGGGATCTCGCAGAGCTGGATATCCCGATGCTCGGCATAAATATGGGACATATGGGATACCTCACAGATGTGGAAAGAGGAGATATCATACCGTCGCTTCAGGCTCTCATCGAAGACAGATATACAGAGGATGGGAGGATGATGATAACAGGTGATATCATCAAGGACTTTTCCGGGGAAAATGCCGGAGATACCGGAGCATCCGCAGTGTCGGGGTGTCCTGCCGGCAGTCTTTGCCGGGACAGTGCGCTGAATGATATAGTGGTACACCGCAGCGGATATATGCGGGTGATAGACTATAAGGTGTCGGTAAACGGAAAGTTCTTGAAAAGCTATCGCGCCGATGGTATCATAGTCAGTACCCCGACGGGTTCAACGGCATATTCGCTTTCTGCGGGAGGTCCTATTGTCGAGCCGGGGTCAAGGCTTTTCATCATCACACCGATATGTCCGCATACACTGAATTCCAGATCTATTGTATTGTCTTCTGATGACGAGATATTCATATCCACGGGAGAGGAGGATACGGCGGTGTCTTTTGACGGACGTGAGAAGCGTATGCTTCCCGTGACAGGCGGTGTCAGGATCACGAGGTCCGACAAGGTCGCGCGTATCGTAAGGCTTCATGATGACAGCTTTCTGAACGTACTCCACAACAAATTCATAGATACGGTATAGGGGTATGCCTGAAGCCGCTGTAAAGCATTCTGCACAGGTATGCGGCAGGGCTTGCCTGCCAAAGGAGAGATATGCTCTTAAGTGAAAAAGTAAAGAATCTTGCCCTGATAAGGGAAGCTGAGATAAGCTTCGGAGAGGGACTGAACGTCATAACCGGAGAGACCGGAGCAGGCAAATCGCTTGTCATAGGCTCAGTAGAGCTGGCGCTTGGAGGCAAGGCGTCAGGCAGTATAGTGCGACACGGGGAAGATGAAGCCTCGGTTGAGCTCGTATTTGAGGCAGAGACGGAGCGTGAATGCGCGCAGATGAGAGAGCTTGGCATAGAGGTCGAAGATGACGGTCTGGTGATAATGGCAAGAAAGCTTAAGGAAAGCAGGAGCGCCGCAAGGATAAACGGCGATACCGTCAATGCTTCCGTGCTGAAAAAGGTCGCCTCCTCACTCATAGATATACACGGGCAGCGGGATCAGATGGGACTGCTGTCAAAGAAGAATCTCTGCGCGATTTTAGACCGCTACGCCGGAGAGGATATAGCAGAGCTCCTACATAAAGTCGAGGGATGTTATGTAAACTATAGAGGGATAGCCAGAGAGCTTGAAGAGGATGTGTCCGACCCGGATGAGCTGAAAAGAAGAGAGGATCTTTTGCGCTTTGAGGTGGCGGAGATAGAAGAGGCAGGGCTTAAGACGGGAGAGGATACTGAGATCGAGGAGCGCTACAATCTGATGAAAAACGCGAAGAAGATAGCCGAGAGCCTGTCGGATGCCCTCGGCGCGCTTTCGGAAAATACTGCCGGAAATGCGTCTGACTGTATAGGCAGAGCATCTTCAGGTCTTGCGGGCATACAGGGCATAGATGAAAAAACAGACGCTATTATTGATAAGCTCTCCGAGATAGAAGCTCTTGTCGGGGATGTGTCCATAGATATAGGCGACAGACTGAGAAGTATGGATTTTTCCGAGGAAGAGTTTAGTGAGACAGAGCAGAGGCTTGATCTTATTAATCATCTGAAATCAAAGTACGGCAAGAGCATAGAAGAGATATATGAGTCTCTCGAAAAGAGAGAGGCTGAAATAAAGAAGATTGAGGATCATGACAGCTATCTTGAGGAGCTGAAGAGCAGACTTGAGGACTCAAAAGAAAAGCTGACGGAGGCATGCGAGGCACTTTCGAAGAAACGCGCATCGGCGGCATTAAGGCTTCAGCAGGAGATGAAGGAGGCTCTTTCGGATCTTAACTTTGAAAATGTCGAGTTTAGCATCAATGTAGTGCCTGATAAGGACAGATTCACATCAAACGGATATGACACCGTTTCTTTTATGATATCGCTGAACAAGGGCGAGGCCATGCAGCCTCTTGAGGATGTGGCTTCGGGAGGAGAGCTGTCGCGCATCATGCTCGCGCTCAAGACTGTGCTTGCCGATACCGATGATATTCCCACGCTTATCTTTGATGAGATAGATACCGGTATATCCGGGCGCACAGCCGAAAAGGTCGCGGAGAAGCTGGCGGTGCTTTCAGGGAAGCGTCAGGTCATAGCCATCACTCATCTGCCGCAGATAGCCGCTATGGCCGATCATCATTTCATCATAGAGAAGACATCTGATGACACATCTACAGAGACCTCTGTGAGAGAGCTTAAGGGTGATGAGCCTGTAGATGAGCTTTCGCGCCTGCTGTCCGGCTCTGCCGTCACGGACGCGGTCAGGGAGAATGCCCGTGAGATGCTCGCACTCGCGAGAGAGTTTAAACATTCCGCTTTAAGGATATAATCATATCCATCCTGTTCACATCCGGTTATACCGTGAAAGTATCCCTTGATTCTTGCGATAGTGATTAAGTTAGCGTACAATCTATAGTAATAATGAGCGGCACAGGTCTGGCTTCAGGCGGCGGCTCAAACAGGGGGTAAAATCCATGAAAAACATATTATTCATTGCGTCAGAAGGCGTGCCCTTTATCAAGACGGGCGGTCTCGCCGATGTGGTAGGTTCTCTTCCGCAATGTATCGACAAAAAATATTTTGATGTACGGGTGATGATGCCTAAATACATGTGCATGTATCAGGATAAGAAAGATATGATGAAGTACCTGACACACTTCTACATGGACTACAACGGCAAGAGAGAGTATGTTGGAGTACTTGAGGCAGAGTACAACGGTGTCCGGTATTACTTCATAGATAACGAGTTTTATTTTAACGGTGATAAGCCTTACGGTAATATAATATACGACCTCGAAAAGTTCATCTTCTTTGACAAGGCCGCCCTTTCCGCACTGCCCCTCATAGGCTTCAAGCCGGATATAGTACATTGTCATGACTGGCAGACCGGTCTGATACCCGTATATCTCAAGGATTCATTCAGAGGCGGCGATTTCTTTAAGGACATAAAGTCGATAATGACAATACACAATCTGAAGTTTCAGGGCACCTACGATGTGCCGACGATAAAGGGACTCTCGGGACTGCCGGACTATTACTTCGCGCCTGACAAGCTTGAAGCATACAAGGATGCCAATATGCTAAAGGGCGGTATTGTATTTGCAGATGTGATCACCACAGTATCCGAGACTTATGCAGAGGAGATCAAGACAGAGTTTTACGGTGAGAAGCTTGACGGACTCTTAAAGGCAAGAGCCAACGATCTGCGCGGCATAGTGAACGGTATAGACTATGATGTCTTTGATCCTGAAAAGGATGATCTGATCACACGCAGGTACAATAAAAAGAACTTCCGCAAGGAAAAGGTGAAAAACAAGCTCGCCCTGCAGGAGGAGCTGGGGCTTGCGCAGGATGAAAAGACGATGATGATAGGTATAGTCAGCCGTCTCACCGGACAGAAGGGCTTTGATCTCATAGCGTATATCATGGAGGAGCTCTGCCATGACAATGTACAGATAGTGGTACTCGGTACCGGTGAGGATAAGTATGAGAATATGTTCAGGTATTTCGACTGGAAGTTTGGCGACAGGGTTTCCGCGAATATATATTATTCCGAGGAGCTTTCGCACAAGATATATGCCTCTTCGGATGCTTTCCTCATGCCGAGCCTTTTCGAGCCGTGCGGACTCTCGCAGCTGATGGCACTCAGATACGGTACTGTGCCGATAGTAAGGGAGACAGGCGGACTCAAGGATACGGTAAGCGCATATAATGAGTATGAGGGCACCGGTACCGGCTTTTCATTTACAAACTACAACGCGCATGAGATGCTGGGCGCGATACGCTACGCGGAGCATATTTATTATGACAGAAAGCGCGAATGGAATAAGATCATAGACCGTGACATGGCAGCAGATTTCTCATGGCATGTCTCTGCCTCCAAATACATGGAAATGTACGACTGGCTGATAGGGTAGCCGCGAAGCCAGTGTTTATGCGGGGTTGACGAAGACAAAAGGTAGAATACCAAAAATGTACCAAAAAATCTTGGTACAAAATTGGTATAGAAGGTTTCCAATCGAATATTGTTCAATGAAAAGACACTTTCCTAGAGAAATCCGGGAGAGTGTCTTTTTCTGTTATGAAAAAAACAATATCAGATTCTCTTTGCAGAAGGAAAAGGTAAAGGAGCTTGCTCAAAAGGGGCAGATAATAGAAAAACCGCAGGATGTTGTGAAGTATCCACTTGTGCTTGAATTTCTTGGTTTGCAGGAGAAACCGGAGTATTCGGAGCGCGAGCTTGAAACACGCATTATTGACCATCTTCAGGAGTTCCTTATGGAAATGGGGAAGGGTTTCACATTTGTTGATCGCCAGAAGAGGTTTACCTTCGATGAGAATAGTTATATAGTTGATCTTGTTCTGTATAACAGACTGGTTCGCTGTTTTGTCCTGCTGGACTTGAAAATTGGCAAGCTAAAACATCAGGATTTCGGACAAATGCAGATGTATGTGAACTATTATGACCGCTATGAAAAAACAGATGAGGAAAACCCGACAATAGGAATACTGTTATGCAGTGATAAGAATGACTCGATGGTAGAATTGACCCTTCCCAAAGATGCGAATATATATGCATCAAAGTATGAATTATATCTGCCGGATAAAAAGGTTCTTCAAAAGAAGTTAAAGCAATGGCTTGAAGAGGAAGGCGCTGATATAGATTAAGATATTGTGGATGCCAGATATAATGAGATGCTTTATTACGGGCTTGGTACGGAGGAAGAGGAATGAGCAAACTGGAGTTGATAAATGCATCCTGTGCAGATCAGACGGTTGATGCGGTTGTGAATGCCGCAAATGATGGTCTCTGGGCAGGCGGTGGAATATGCGGAGTGATTTTCAATAAAGCCGGAATGGCAGAGCTGACAGAGGCTTGCAGTAAGTATAAGACGCCGTTAAACGATGGTGATGCAGTGATCACACCTGCCTTTAACATGACGAATGCCAAGGCGATCATTCATGCAGTCGGTCCCAATTTCGCTGTGACACCTACGGCTTTTAAAGAACTGTTTGATGCATATTATAACTCGCTGGTGGTGCTGAAAGATAACGGATATCACAGCATATCGTTTCCGCTCATCAGTTCCGGGATATTTGGCGGATCACTTGATAATCCGGTGGCGGAGTCTACGAAGCAGTGTCTTAGAGCGTATAAGAAATTTACATCTGATTATCCGGAATATGATGTGGATGTAAAGCTGTGTGCTTTTACGGCTACGGAGATGAAGGAAGCGGAGCAGGAGTATGAAGCGTTCAAGCAGGAGAATTAGCAGGATTTT
>CAJOME010000068.1 GCA_905235585.1 uncultured Lachnospiraceae bacterium
TCTCTTCCCGCAACCTCTTTACCTCGGCCTCGGCTTCATCCGCGCGCTTTCTCTCGATCTCGGTATTCTTTCGCTCTTCAGCTCGACCCTCTTCCCGACCCTCTTCGCGTATGGTCTTTTCATATCCTTTTTCGTCAAACTCTGTAAGTATCATTGCCTTCGCCTCCGCGTTTATCTTCTTCAGGTAGTCTACGAGTATAGCGTTCGCAAAATAACTGGTCTTATGCGCAGAATGCTTGCCTGAGAGTGCGTGTCAAAAAACGTAGGCGTAGTGGGCTACGCCGAGGCTTTTTTGGCACGTGCTATCAGGTGAGCAGGCAAGCATATGGTCCAGTTATTTAAGATACGCTATACTAGATAGCCTGCGTCTATGGTGCTTCGTATCGCGCTTTCCACAGCCTCCAGCTCATCCATGCCGCTCTCACGGTTCCTGCTCTCAGGGGCTTTTTCGCTGCCGTTATATATCACATAATACTCCGGGGTCGGTATTTTTACAATTGACCTGCCGTACAATCGACCTAACTGAAATCGGATTGTACTGGCTTCTGTACTCTTTCTCACGCTCAGCGCAGCTAGTGCGCAGAGCTGTCTGAACAGTAACTGCCAGTTACCTTGTAAGCGATGTACTAATTCTCGACGGTTATCACATCTGTGAGTATGTAGTGGAATAACGGATACGAGGTATTCTCGTTTTCGATGTAACCGCTATTCAGATCTATGGTGTCGGAGGGATCATCGGGATCGACACCGGTGTAGTCGCCTTTGAATACAAAGTCACCGTTTCCGTGCTTAAACCGCTCTATCGCTCTGTCCACCGCCTCCTGCGTCCCGGGGGCGGCGACCTGCAGGTTCATATCTGTCATTTCTACCCATCCTTCTTCAAATCCGGCAGATATATCCGTGCCGTGCACATGTCCGGAAACGACTGATTCTATGCTCTTATCAGCCATCAGAGCATCTACTGATGCCAGTACATACGGCTCCCAGCAGATCCGGGCGGTAATAAGAGAAGTCACCGGAGCAACCTCGGACATACTCTGATTGTAGCCTACGAAATAGACTGTCTTATCCTGCGAGGCTTCCTCACAGGCAATGGCAGGCCCTATCGTATCGGTATGCTGGGATATGATCACGCAGCCCTCGTCTATAAGCCGCTGTGCCGCATCCCTCTCATGCACATAGCTGCTCCAGGTCTCCGTGTAGCATACACGCATCACAGCCTGCGGTACGACCGAGCGTACTCCGAGAATAAATGCGGTATAGCCCGATATGATCTCCGATGTGGGGAATGCCGCCACCAGACCGACCAGAGCCTGATCCTCCGAAATGATGCCTTCAGAGATCATCTGCTCTATCTTCATCCCTGCCGCGATCCCGCTCACATACCGGCATTGATAGGCCTCTCCCTTGAAGGTATGGTAGTTGGCAGGTACTGTAAGACCGCTCATATCCATGTAAGAGGTCTGACAGAACTCCGTCTTGGGATATTCCGGAGCGAGCTCCATCACCTTCTCGCTGTAGCCGTTGAAAAAGATGATATCACAGCCTTTATCGGCAAGCTCCCGGAGCGGCTCCTCCATCTCATCCTCCATTACGTTGCTGCATGTAATGATCTCTGCCTTTTCTCCGTACTTCTTTTCTACCGCGTCTTTTGCAAGTGAAAAATTATATGTATAAGCCGTGCTTTCGTCATTATCATATATAAAGCCAATCCTGATACTGTCTCTTCCGCCGGAGATGTTCAAAAGACGGAAGATGCTGTAAAATACAGCAAGTACGACCAGACAGGTAAGCACCGTAGCTATATATACACGCTTCATACTTCACCTCCGTTCTCCGGTCCCGGCTGCTCTTTTTCTCCGCCGGTCTTCATCTGTGCGGCCTGGATCTGCTTATCCTCTTCTACACGTCTGGCGAGTTCCTCCTGAGCAGCCTGATCCGCCTGTTGTATCTCCACGCGTTTCTGTGCGTATATATCATTAAGATCGATCACACCTTTTTCTATCAGACGGAAAAACGCGTCCAGCGCGTCCGGATCAAACTGGGTACCCCGTCCGCGCTTCATCTCGGTAATGACATAATCGGTATCCATATGATTGCGGTATACGCGGTTGGAGGTCATGGCGTCAAATGCGTCAGCTACGCCGATAATACGGGCAAAGAGCGGTATCTCTTCTCCCTTTAGGTGATACGGATAGCCCTTACCGTCATATCTTTCATGATGATAAAGCGTTCCGTCCACGACATTCTCTACAAGGGTAAAGTCCTTCAGTATCTCCGCGCCTCTTGTTACATGCGATTTCATCTGCTCGTATTCCTCGTCGGTGAGCCTTCCCACCTTGTTCAGTACACTGTCAGGGACACCTATCTTTCCTATGTCATGCAGCTGGGCAGCCTTCTTAAGGTTGGAGAGAATTTTGTTTTTCTGCCATCCTTTGAAACAGTTCATCTCACGCGCGATGATCTCGGAATATTCCGCTACCCTCAGTGAATGCTGGTGTGTACGCACATCCTTGGCATCGACGGCATTTGCTATAGCCATGACAGTCTCATTTGCCATATTCAGCTTGATCTGCTGGCTGTTCAGCTGTCTCTGCACTACAAACCATGTAGCCCAGATAAGAAATGCCGAGAGGAGAAGCAGTATATATATGATAAAGCCTCGCTGCTCATAGAATTCGCCTTCCTTTACCAGATCAAATTTGCGTTCCTCCAGGATGCGGTCTTCCGCGCTGTCAAAGATCGCAAGGTGGAAGGTATAGTCACCGGCAGGCAGATTGATATATATGATATTGTTGAGGCTGTTCTGCGGTACGATCGTCCACTCCGTATCATAGCCTTCGAGAAAATACCCCACATTGGGCTCCTGTATGGTATAGTTTAAGATCTCGGGAGCCAGCTCTACACGCCTCACGCCCTGCCCCACCGTAATGGCTCCCATAAGCGAAAGCGGCTGCAGCACTCCGTCGAGACAAACGGAAGCCAGCTGCATCCTGTATGAACGGACATCACTGTTGTATTTGTCCACGTCGATGATATAAACACCGGTATCACAGGGAAGGAACAGCTCCCCGCTGTCATTGTGATAGTTCCATGAATTTGCGGTAAGCGAGGTGCCCAGACCCCTGCGGGCATCCAAAAGCTCCCACGCGATGTCGTCGCACGCCACCAGTCCGTCCCGCTCCACTACATAGATACCGGCGCTTGACATTACGAAAAGCGTATCCTCGTCCCTGACCCAGATATCGTAGTTGTTGAAATACGGAAAATTATCCAGTACGCGTATGCTCCCCTCAGGCTCGAGGTAGCAGAGGCTGTTACTCGTAACGATGAATATCCCGTCGGACTTCGGATCCTTTATTGTCCTTAGGATCACTCCGCTGCTGAGCCCGTCCTCACGGGTAAGCATCCTGACCACCCGGTTGTCCTTAAGCACGGCTATACCGTCTCCGTCCGTACCGGCAAGGATCGTTCCGTCACTGCGTTCAGTCACGGTAAGTATCATTGAGTTGATCAGACCGTTCTCATTGCGTATGGTCTGTGTCACCCTATGATCTCTTATATAGCTGATCCCGGTATCGCCGGCTGCGAGTATGGTACCGTCAGACAGTCCGGTCACTATACGGGCACGGTTACCGAAGCTCCCGTTTTCCGCATTATAAGCCCAGCTTTCACCGTCCGGAGCATACTCTATCAGACCGCCGCCGTATGTACATACCCACAGATGGTCTCCGCCGTCCACATACATGCACCGGATACGCTTGCCGTCAAGCTCCTCGGTAAGATCGTTTGTGATCTGCCTGCGGCATGCCTTATCCACCACGTCCAGTCCCTTGTCGGTACCTATGTAATAGCAGTCCTGCCAGTAAACAATGGTATTTACGACCCGTCGATCCATGCCTATGGAGCCGTATACATCCTTGAAAGGAGATCTGGCAAGTCTCAGCAGTCCGAGTCTTGAAGATGTGAACCAGAGATTTCCCTGGTAGTCATAGAGCATATTATCGATGGAATTGTTGAAATCATTGGTATTCAGTATGTGATAGCCGCTCTTGTCGATATAGGACACACCGCTGTCGGTGGAAATGAACAGTGTCCCGTCGTCCAAGTAATTGATGTTATTTATACTGGAGACATTCGCACATGTCAGTGTATTAAGCTGGCTGAGATCGTCCCCGGAGACATCAAAGCTGTAGATATGATCGGTTGACGTTCCCACCATCAGTGTCCCGTCCGGAGCGAAGGCACAGCAGTTAAAGAGCTCATGTCCGTCAGGCAGCTGCATCGTGCTTTGGATCCTTCCCTTATCCAGCAGAAAAAGCCGTCCGTCGGAGGCAACCACCGCTACATGTCCGTGATCATCAGCTGTGATACTGTCGGCGTAATTGATTTCATCCAGTGTATCCACTGCCTTCAGACCGTTATTCATAGCCAGTATCTGCAGACTGCCCGTAGTTCCCACATAATAATATCCGTCCGACGACCGTATGATGCATCTGACTGAATTGGACGGCAGACCGCTCGCCTGATCGAGGACATTCACGACCTTTTCACGGATCACTATGGAAAGCCCGTTATCATTGGTGCCTATCCACAGACGTCCTTCTTCATCTACATACAGACAGTTTACGTTTTTGACGGATTCATAATCATCTATCCAGCGGAACTCGCGTCCGTTATACCGGTACAGTCCCGCATATGTACCTATCCAGAGGACTCCGTCATTCGTCTGTACTATATCATTGGCTTCACCGCACGGCAGCCCGTTATTGCTGCTGTATACGCTCTGCACATAGTCGTTGTAATCAGTCGTTTCGCCGGATGCTGCTTTTGCATCTGCTGACATGAGCATTGAAAGGGCAAGCGAAAAGAGCAGGAGCGTCCCTGCGGTATATCCCTTATGTATTGTCGCATCATTATTTTCACCGGCACGTACGCGCTGTATCAGGATGACGATATAGACGGCGGCGATCGTAAGTACCTTATCGGCAAACTCCAGAGCCAGCTGCCCGAGGATCGCACACACAAAGGGAGCCCATTCTCTTTCCAGAAGATAATCTATGACCCCGTCGCCCCATTTATTGCCGGTGTAACCTCCCGCAAGCATCATATTAAGAGGTACGGAGACAATGAGAGCTGTAAATACCGCAAGAGAAGCTGCCTTCATAAAGCCGTAAAAACGGTCGAACCATTTACCCCTTGCAGCGATACCCACTATGATGCCAAGGGCGATGCCTGTAGCGGAATAGGCGACAGAGAAGTAATCTATGGCACCGTAAGCCAGATTTCCCGTCAGCCCCACTATAGCCCCGCACACAGGTCCGGCAATATATGCGCACAGTGTCGTACCGAAGGAATCGGCCCAAAGTGGAAGCTCCAATTGAAGAGCAAGCAGCTTTCCGCACACATTCAGGCATACGCAGACCGAAATGAATAAAACGATCTGCCAGGTTTTCCAGTTTTTCATCCCTTACATCCCCTCTTCACAAGACCTGCAGTATAAACTGACAAAAAATATAATACACCCTTAAAGAGTCTATGACATCTGTTAATTTTCGCCAGTAATCTGTCATAATGTGATAAGCGTAATCCGATTTCAGTTAGGTCGACTCTCCTCCTGCATAGTGTTTTTTGACATTTATCATGCATTCTGTTATGATGCGAGAGTCAGAGGGAGTAGATTCCCCGGGCATGTTTGAAATAGCGAGACTCTGCCACGGTTCTCTGTGGCAGGGTTTTTTTCATAGAGAAAATAAATCAAGAGGTGAAGATATGCTATCAGTGCTTCAGCTGTTTGGCGGTGTAGGACTGTTTTTGTTTGGTATGAGTTTCATGGGCTCCTCGCTTGAAAAGCTGGCGGGTTCGAGCCTTACAAAGATACTGGAGGCTCTTACAACCAGTAAAAAGAAGGGTGTCGGCGCAATCAAGGGCTGGGGACTGGGAGTGGGAGTGACGGCTGTGATACAGAGCTCTGCCGCGACCACCATCATCCTGATCGGCTTCGTAAATGCGGGTATCATGAAGATATCACAGACTTTGCCGGTAGTGTTCGGTGCCAATGTCGGAAGTACGGTGACTGCGCAGATACTCCGTCTCGGAGATCTCGGTTCGGACCATATTATCCTGCAGCTCTTAAAGCCCTCTTCATTTGCTCCCATGCTGTCTGCCATAGGCGCGTTTACCTATATGTTTACAAAGAAGAGACGGGTGAAGGACTTCTCCGGTATCCTGTTGGGTCTCGGGCTTCTTTTCTACGGTATGACCATGATGGAGGAGGTGTTCGCTCCGCTGCAGCATTCCGAAAGGTTCAAGCAGTTCTTTACTTCATTTGAAAACCCGTTCCTGGGTATACTTACGGGACTTGTACTTACCGCCATCATACAGAGCTCGAGTGCTTCGGTAGGTATCCTGCAGGCACTCTCTGCGACCGGCAGTGTGACCTATGCCATCGCAGTTCCCATCATAATAGGACAGAATATCGGAAAGTGCTTTACGATAATCCTTGCGGGAATAGGTGCAAACAGAAAGGCAAAGCGTGTTTCGCTTTCGTATATTCTGTTCAATCTCATAGGAGCGGCCGTTTTCACGACTGTAATATATCTGATCTATTACACCATAGGTATACCCGGATTTGCGAAGGTGATAAACCGGGGTGGCATAGCCAATATCCATCTTGCCTTCAACCTGCTCACCAGCATCATGCTGCTGCCGTTCTGCAATGCTTTGTCCGAGCTGACAGGCAGGATACTCAAAGAGGATGAGACCGGCGATGTGGACAAGGAGCTGCAGAGACTCAATCCCATGCTGCTCGGCACCCCCGGCATAGCTCTGCAGCAGAGCATCAGGGTAATCCATGTGATGGAGGATAAGATCCTCGAGAATTTCAGGTATGCCACGGGACTTATAGATAAATACGATCCGCAGGTGTTCAGCTCCATGCAGGAGAATGAAAACTTTATCGACCGCTGTGAGACAATGCTCTCAGACTATGTGGTGAGAATAGACAGAAGACGTCTCACGGGCGATAACCGCAGAGTCGTCCTCGAGATACTTAACTCAATAGGGGATTTTGAGCGTATAGGTGACTATTGCATGAACATCGCCTATGTCGCCGAGGACATGGATGCGACAGGGCTTTCCTTTACCGAGGTGGGAAAGAGGGAGCTGCAGACTATAACAGATGCCTCGCTTTATGCGCTTGACACCGTATGCAAAGCTTTTACCGAGGATAACGGAAGAGAAGCATCCCGTGTAGAGCCTCTGTCGGATACGATAGACCGTATGAAGGATATAATAAAGGCGCACCATGTGGGAAGGCTTCAGGACGGCAGCTGCTCGGTGGAGGGCGGAGTCGCGCTCCTTGATCTGATAAACAGCTTTGAGCGTATCGCCTCCCATGCTTCAAACGTTGCGCTGCATGTAGTGAAGCGTACCACCGGGGACAGTGATTTCGATGAGATGCACGGACATATCTTTGATGAGTCCACTGAGGAATATCAGGCTCTGATAAAGTATTACGATACGAAATATATAGATCCTCTGATGAATATGGCAGCCGTACCGAAAGATGTACCGGCTGGTCAGACGGATAGTGTGCCTTTAGAGAAGGAGCCGGCATCGAAAAAGCCGAAGAAGGACAATACCTCCGACAAAAAGACCTCAAAGAAGGACAGCAAAAAGAAAAAGGACAAAGACAAGAAGAAAAAATAACCGTATTACGGACTTTTGAACTTCATATCACAGATAATGGATTACCTGATACAAAAGATGAGCAGGAGGAATTTGCAATGGATATTCAGTATTTGTTATGGCTTCAGGAACTAAGGAATGCGACAGGCGGCGGATTTGATGAGTTTTTCAATGCCCTGTCCAAGTTTGCGGTGGATATCATGCCTTTTCTGCCATTTGTGGTCTTTTGGTGCGCGGATAAGAAATGGGGATACCGTTTTATCACCTCGTGGGGTATCGGTGAAGTCCTAAACGGCATCATCAAGCTGACGGTATGCGCGTACCGTCCGTGGGTCAGGTCAGACCTGATAGAGCCTGCCGGAGATTCCAAGGTGGCTGCAACGGGATATTCTTTTCCAAGCGGACATACAATGGTCGCCACCGTTACCTACGGAACGACTATCGCGTGGCAGAAGGATAAGAGAAGATGGCTTGCGATCCTGTGCGGTGTATTGATCGTCCTCACAGGTTTTTCAAGGAACTTCCTTGGGGTACATACGCCTCAGGATGTGCTGGTGGGATTTTGCGAATCGGTCATTATCATACTGGCTGTAGGATTCGTGCAGAAAAAGGTGGAAGGTGATGAGAAGACCATAGATATCCTCACGCTTGTCGGAGCTGTCGCGGTAGTGCTGACACTTGTTTACATTCTTTTCAAGCCGTATCCCATGGATTATGTGGACGGACAGCTCCTTGTCGATCCGCAGAGTATGATGAACGATACCTTCAAAGCCTGCGGTGCCTTCCTTGGCTTTTTGATCGGAAGCTATCTGGACAGGCATTATCTTAAATATGAGATCCCTGTGGGTGCGGCCGACCTGCCGATACTGACCTGCATCGGCGCGGCGCTTATGTTCGGATGGAAGGAGTGGTTTGCTCCCGCGACTATCGTGGTATGGTTCGGCAGTCACTGGGGGAATATGATAGCCCGGGGGATAATGGTTTTCTTCGCGATAACCATATGGCCTATGGTTATTACAAGGATATGCGGCAAAGTGTCAGAAGGCTGAAGAAAAGACTATGACGCTAAAGAAGTTAAGCGCGACGCTTGGTTTGTTATCAATTGCCGCCATGCTGTTGCATATCGGGTACACTGTCTTTGCGTATATAACATTTTATTACAACGAGAAGCTAAAGCTTATTACGGCTATTCCCTTTATGGTGCTGGTGTGTCTGCATGCCGTGTGCGGTATGCTGACGGTATTTTTGCAGGCTGACGGGTCAAGGCTCGATCTGTATCCAAAGCAGAATCTCCGAACGATCCTCCAGCGTGTTTCCGCAGCCCTGATGCTGCCATTGCTGATACTGCATATCAATACCTTTGGATTACTCCGCTCCAGTGCCGAAGCAGGACATTGGATATGCTTTACCCTGCTGATACTCAGCCAGCCGCTGTTCTACGGCATAGTGCTGATTCATATAGCAGTATCCGTCACACGCGGGATGATCACGCTGGGGTTGCTTGACAGCGTCGATAAACAGAAACGCATCGACAGGTTCATCTATATAATCTGCGCAGCTGTTTTTGCGGTCGCGACCTTTGTGGTACTAAAGACCGAGCTTGCCATGTTCTTAAGCACCGGAGGGGCGCTATGAAGCAGGTATTGATCATAGGCAGCGGTATCGCGGGCATGACCTGTGCTCTGCGATGCGCATTGCACGGCAATCATGTGACGCTGGTTTCCCCGTTTCCTTCAGAGCGTTCCCAATCCGTAATGGCCGCGGGCGGTATCAACGCGGTGCTAAACTTCGATGAAACAGGTGATTCCGTGGCCAGCCATATCGAGGATACCCTAAAGGGAGGCTTGGGACTGGGCGGTGAGCAGGCTGTAGAGGGTCTGTGCGGACACAGTGGGGAGATCCTAAGCTGGCTTGAAAGCATCGGCACTGTGTTTTCGGTGGATGATAACGGTCGCCCTTTACGCAGGGCATTCGGCGGTCAGACCCACAGGAGGACATATTATTGCGCCACGTCTACGGGCAAGCAGATCGTCTCCGCACTGGTGATGGAGGTGCGGAGGCTTGAAGCAAAGGGACTGATCAGACGCAGATTGTGGTGCTGCTTTCACTCCGCGCTGATCCGGGATGGAGTCTGTCATGGCGCAATGCTTTTTGATGAAGCTCGCGGAGGACTGGAAACAGTCTATGCTGACGCAGTAGTCATCGCGACCGGCGGTCAGAACGCGCTTTTCGGAAAGACCACCGGCTCAACGCAATGCGACGGCTATGCGGCAGGAAAACTGTTCATGCAAGGCGCAGAGCTTAAGAATCTGGAGTTTATCCAGTATCATCCGACTACAATAGAGACTCCGCAAAAGCGTATGCTGATATCCGAGGCGGCAAGGGGTGAAGGCGGAAGGCTGTTTTACAGACGGGATTGCCGTAATGTGTACTTTATGGAGGAAAAATACGGACCGGGAGGCAACCTGATGACGCGGGATGTCGTGTCGCGGGAGATCGACGCGCTGGAAGATACTGCATATCTGGATATATCCTTTCTGGACAGGACAGTCATTGATGAGCGCTTGCAGGAGGTAAGGAATGTCTGCGCCAGATATGGCGGTATTGATGTGACTAAGGAGCCGATACCTGTCAGACCGTCGGTGCATTTTTTTATGGGTGGTCTGGCAGTAGGGCTTAATCATGAGACAAACATCCGGAATCTTTTTGCCATTGGAGAATGCGCATCCATATATCATGGAGCCAACAGGATAGGAGGCAACTCTTTGCTGGCAGCGATCTACGGCGGCAATGTCGCAGCGGATGAGATAGCGGACAGGAACGACGGCACGAGCCATCCTGACTTCAGCAGCGATCTGGAGTATGAGAGAGGGAAGCTTGACAGAAAAAGGATACCCGGAGCCGGTTCCCCGTCATGTACATACGCGATATGCTTGCGGAAACGATGCAAAAGCGGCTGGGGATCGTCCGGAACGAGGAGAACCTTGCCAGGGGACTTAATGACATCGACTATTATCTGTCTATTGCCGGAAACATCAACTACGATCCCAGTGTCATGGCATATTTTAACTACAGTCTGGAGCCTGTCCTGACACTTGCGAGGGCTACTGTGGCGTGCGCGCTGTCGCGCAGGGAGAGCCGGGGAGCGCATTATCGGAGTGATTTTCCTATGACGGATGAGGCATACCGGTCGGCGACGATCATCTCCTATGACGGTGGGGCCTACAGCGTGCGGCTGGATAGGGAGCGTGTCTATGAGAGTTAATGTATTACGGCAGCAGTCACCCGGCAGTGAACCGTACTGGGAGGCTTTTGAGTATGAGGGTACTGAGGACAACTCCATCGCAGGAGTCCTTGACTATATCAATTATCATGATGATATCATAACTGTACAGGGCGTCAGGACTACGCGCATCGGCTGGGAATGCTCATGCATGCAGGGTGTCTGCGGTGCCTGCGCCATGGTCATCAACGGAAGACCGGCGCTTGCCTGTGATACATTTGTGCGGGATCTGAAGGGGATGAGCATAGAGATCAGGCCTCTGCGGAAATTTCCTGTTATTCATGATCTGTTGGTGGACAGATCATCCATTCATGACAATCTGAAGGAGACCGGAGTGTACATAGGAGAATACCGGCCGGAAACGGATGGAGACAGATCGCACCAATACAACGTTGCAAAGTGCCTGAAATGCGGACTCTGTCTGGAGGTCTGTCCGAATTACGTGAATGGACATACCTTCTTTGGCGCCGCCTTTGCCAATGATTGTTATCTGGTGGCTGCGAGGAATCATACAGAGAAAGGGAGGATAAAGTCTGTCTACGCGGAGCACTTCGGAAAGACCTGTTCAAAGTCACTGTCCTGTATGGAGGTATGCCCCATGAAGATATCGACGCTGGCATCTATGGCAAAGCTTAACAGATAAATGGCAGATAAATGTAAAAGCGTAGTTAAACGTTTTTCCGAAAGCTATTAAGAACCTGACTACACGGATAATGACGCACAAAGCATATGAATACAAGCAGACCCTTATCTTTTGAAAAACTGCACAACATTCGTGACCTCGGCGGGATGACCGCTTATGACGGACAAAGCATTATCAGCGGGAGACTGATCCGATGCGCTCAGCTTTCGGAGCTGTCTGACAGCGACAGAAGTACGCTTGTCTCACTGGCGGATACTGTGGTCGATTTTCGTACGGATGGAGAGCGAAGCGAAACAAAAAAATTCAGTCGATGTATCTCATCACATGTGAGTTATGAGAAGTTTTTACTGCTTATCTGTCAGATGAGGCAGAGCGCAAATATTATGCGCCTGCCGGTGTATGTGGTATAACAAAACCAGCCCTTTGGCTGGTTTTGATTGCCCAGCCGTGTAAGAACGCAAGTATTATGCACCTGCCGGTGTATGTGGTATAACAAAACCAGCCCTTTGGCTGGTTTTGATTGCCCAGCC
>CAJOME010000069.1 GCA_905235585.1 uncultured Lachnospiraceae bacterium
AGAGACGAAGTATGGACTGTACTCTCCGGCACGGGCAAGACGATAATAGACGGGATGGAGCAGATAGTAAGACCCGGAGATGTGGTAACGATGGCTGCGGGATGCAGGCACACCATTATCGCCGAGACAGAGCTCACGGTGCTGGAGGCGCAGCTGGGAGAAAACATATCGGTAAACGATAAGAAAAAATATCAACTCTGATGGAAAAACGGATCTTGGAGCCGCTTACGCTAAAGCCGGCCGGAAAGGGCTATCTTTGGGGCGGCGAAAGACTCAAAACGGAATACGGACAGGCTCTGGATATGACCCCGCTTGCCGAGAGCTGGGTGTGTTCGGTGCACCCAAACGGACAGAGTATAGTGGCAGATGGACAATATGCGGGGAGAATGCTTGGTGATGTGCTGAAAGACAATTCGGTCTGGCTTGGCACGAAGAGTCTGGATTTTCCCATTCTTGTAAAGCTGATCGATGCGGCAAAGGATCTGTCCATACAGGTACACCCTGATGATGAATATGCGCTAATACATGAGAACAGCAAGGGCAAGACGGAGTTCTGGTATGTACTCGATGCGGAAGAAGGAGCTGAGCTGATCTACGGCTTTGAGCACCCCATGGATGCGGACAGGCTGCGGATCGCGATACAAAGCGGCAGACTTGAGGATATGCTGCATCATGTACCGGTACATAAGGGGGATATGTTTCTCGTAAAGGCAGGTACCGTACATGCCATATGCGGAGGCGTACTGCTGGTGGAGGTGCAGGAGAGCTCCGATCTGACCTACAGGCTTTATGATTATGACAGGACAGATAAAGACGGGAATAAAAGGGAATTGCATTTTGACAAGGCGATAGAGGTACTTGACATGAATCCCGTCAAAGAGCCCAAGCAGCCGCAGCGGATGGTGAGATATTATTACGGATGTGCCAGAGAGATACTGTGCAGATGCGTTTATTTTGAGGTCGAGAGGATACAGGTGACAAAAGGATTTTCGTTTTCGGTTTTGGAGACATCCTTTCAGGTACTGCTTTGCATAGACGGCAGCGGAGGTCTTGAGACAGACGAGACCAACAGGCCGCTGCGTTTCGAAAAAGGAAGCTGCATTTTCCTGCCGGCATCGCTCGGACGATGCCATGTCATTGGCGAATGCACGCTGCTGAAGGTACGCTGCTAAATATGAGGTATAATAGTATAGTGATGTCTGCAAAATAAATATTGTTTAGACAGGAGAGGAAAATGGCAGAGACAGAAAGATATACCGAGATCAGAGAAGAGACGGCCACCCGGATAGATGAGATATTCGGACAGAATGTATTTAACGATAATGTGATGAGGCAGCGTCTTCCCAAGAAGACCTACAGGGAATTAAGGCATGTTATAGATGAGGGCAGGGCACTCGATCCGGTCACTGCGGATGTGATAGCGCACGCGATGAAGGAATGGGCGATAGAAAAAGGCGCCACTCATTTCACGCACTGGTTCCAGCCGCTCACCGGCATCACCGCGGAGAAGCATGACGCTTTCATTTCACACGAGGATGATGAAGGACGTGTCATGACGGAGTTTTCGGGAAGGGAGCTGGTAAAGGGAGAAGCTGATGCTTCGTCATTTCCCTCAGGCGGTACACGGAGTACCTTTGAGGCGAGGGGCTACACCACATGGGACTGCTCCAGCCCGGCTTTTATAAAGGAATCCGGCTGCGGCAAGATACTCTGCATACCCACTGCCTTTAACTCTTATACCGGAGATGCACTCGACAAGAAGACACCTTTGCTCAGATCCATGGATGCGCTTTCGGAGCAGGCACTGCGCATAGTCAGGCTGTTTGGCGACAACGAAGCAAAGAGAGTCAACACCTCTGTCGGTCCCGAGCAGGAGTATTTCCTGATAGACGAAAAGCTGTACAAGCTCAGACCTGATCTGATGTATTCGGGACGCACACTCTTCGGAGCACCGGCACCGAGAGGTCAGGAGATGGAGGATCATTATTACGGAGTCATAAGAGAAAGAGTCGGCGAGTTCATGAAGGACTTAAATACCGAGCTCTGGAAGCTCGGCGTGACCGCAAAGACCCAGCACAACGAGGTAGCTCCCGCGCAGCATGAGCTCGCGCCCATATATGAGACCGCCAATATCGCCGTGGATCACAATCAGTTGGTGATGGAGACCATGAAAAGGGTCGCTGTCCATCATGGTATGAGATGCCTGCTGCATGAGAAACCATACGCAGGCGTGAACGGCTCCGGAAAGCACAACAACTGGTCGCTCAGCACCGACAAGGGGGTCAATCTGCTCGACCCGGGTGAGACACCGAATCAGAATGTACAGTTCCTGCTGGTGCTCTCATGTATCATAAAGGCAGTAGATGTGCATGCGGATCTGCTGCGCCAGTCAGCCGCGGATGTGGGAAATGATCACAGACTCGGAGCGAATGAGGCACCTCCTGCGATAATGTCCGTATTTTTAGGCGAGCAGCTGGAGGATGTGGTAGAGCAGCTGATCACCACAGGTGAAGCAACGAGCGTGAAGCAGGGTGAGATGCTGCGCACCGGCGCGAGCACCATACCCGATGTGGAGATGGACGCGACTGACCGCAACCGGACCTCACCGTTTGCGTTTACGGGGAATAAATTTGAGTTCAGATCGGTAGGAAGCGCAGACAGTATAGCTGCCGCAAATACGGTCTTAAATGCCATTGTGGCGGAGGCATTCAGTGATGCCGCAAATGAGCTTGAGCAGGCATCGGACTTCCAGATGGCAGTGCATGATCTTATAAAGAAAAACCTTACCGAGCATCAGAGGATCATCTTCAACGGAGACGGATACTCGGAGGCATGGCTTAAGGAAGCACAGCGCAGGGGACTGCCCAACACTCCCTCGATGATAGAGGCAGCGCCGGCGCTTACTACTGATAAATCCATATCGCTTTTTGAAAAGTTCGGGATCTTCACAAAGACAGAGCTGCATACAAGGGAAGAGGTCGTATATGAGACCTATGCGAAGACTATACACGTAGAGGCAGTCACTATGGCGGAGATGGCTTCCAATCAGATCATTCCTGCCTGTGTGAAGTATGCGGGTGAGCTTGCGGCTTCCGTAAGGGAGCTCTCGGGTGTAGGAGTAGATGCCTCCACGGAAAAGGTTCTGCTTTCTGACGTGACAAGCAGGATAGAGGAGATGAAGAAGGCTCTGGATAAGCTCCGTGCCGACGTGGAAAGGTGTGCCGATACCGTGGGCGAGCGCGATAAGGCATTCTTCTACAAGGACACGATAATCCCCGATATGGCATCACTCAGAAAGCCTGCCGATGAGCTGGAGCTCATAGTAGACAAGAGGCTCTGGCCTTTCCCGACCTACGGCGAGCTGATGTTTGAGGTGTGAGATTCAGATTAAAGCCGATGCAGGAGGAGCCCTCTGTATCGGTTTTTTATAAATAATACCAGATGCGGTCAGAACGAAAGAATGTTGCGAAATAGTACAAACACACGTTTTCTCGAAAAGACAGTCCTGTATAGGGGACACTTGGGAAGAGGAAATATGGTCATAAATTAAGTGACACACCTTTAATTGAATTTTTTAAGTATCACAAATGCAGATGACCGGAAACGGAAGAGCAATGAAATAGAAAAGGCAGAACAGGACTTGATAATATCTGATAGTTGGAAGGATTATGAAGTAATAGATGCATCCGGCGGAGAAAAGCTTGAAAGATGGGGAGACTATATACTGGTACGACCCGATCCGCAGGTGATATGGGATACCCCGAAGAAAGACCCAAGATGGCACAAGCCTAACGGACACTACTATCGCAGTGACAAGGGAGGCGGTCACTGGGAGTTTAATGCGCTGCCGGAAGAGTGGCAGATTTCCCTTGACAGTCTTAGGTTTAATCTTAAGCCGTTCTCTTTCAAGCATACCGGTCTCTTCCCGGAGCAGGCGGCCAACTGGGCATACGCTGCGGATATCATAAAAGCACGCAAGCTGCAGGGACGTAATACAAAGGTGCTAAATCTCTTTGCCTATACCGGTGGAGCTACGATATCTGCCGCAAAAGCCGGCGCGCATGTGACTCATGTGGATGCATCGAAGGGTATGGTAGGCTGGGCCAAGGAAAATGCCGTATCATCCGGCATACCTCATGAGAGCTGCCGATGGATAGTGGATGACTGCCGCAAATTTGCGGAGCGCGAAATAAGACGCGGCAGCAAATATGACGCTGTGATACTTGATCCGCCATCATACGGGAGAGGTCCCAAGGGTGAGATATGGAAGATGGAAGAAAACATTTTCGATTTTCTGGGACTGGTAGCCGGACTTCTGTCCGATGATCCGGCATTTATCATACTCAATTCATACACTACGGGACTGCAGCCTGCAGTGCTTTCTTACATGATGAGCACTATAATGAAGGACAGGTCTGACGGAACCGTCAAGGCCGACGAGGTAGGTCTCCCGATCACCGAAAGCGGTCTGGTGTTGCCCTGCGGAGCGACCTGCCGCTGGAGTACGGCACAGTGTAACTGTTCAGAACCCTCTGGTTTCTGAATAATTACGGCACAGAGATCAGTTAAAGATGTTAAAGCAGGCTCCCTCTGCAGATACCATACAGGCTCCCACAGGATGCTCAGGGGTACAGCTTTTTCCGAAAAGAGGACAATCCTCCGAGGCCAGTCTGCCCGTGATCACATCCGCGCACCGGCAGCCTGCCGGTTCTTTATCATGGATGATATCAAGGCTTCCCGCATCATATTTTTTGTACACTTCTTTCAGATATAAGCCTGAATCAGGTATGATACCCAGACCTCTCCATGCCGCGTCGCCCTTTTCAAATATCCTGCTGACAGCCAGACGTGCTTCTTTGTTTCCGTCGTCCTTTACCGCGCGTGGATAAAGATTCAGGCACTTTGCTTCTTTTCCTGCCGCGAGATGTGTAAGTGCGTATATGGAAGCCATGAGTTCACTTCCCTCAAAGCCCGATACCACAAAGGGTATCCCAAGCTCTCTGGCAAGTCCGGCATATTCGCCCGTACCCGTGATCACCGCCACATGACCCGGGGCAAGAAAACCGTCTATCCCGTCAGCTACGCTGCGTACTGCCTGAGGCATGGTCTTTAATGAAGTAAGGAGTCTTATGTTGTCGATGCCGTACTGCTCCGCTTCTGAAATAAGAGCTGCATATACCGGTGCTGTAGTCTCAAATCCAACTGCCGCAAAGATATAAATATGATCCTTGTCTTCTACGGCAAGCTTCAGCATATCCAATGGAGAATACACATAGCGTATATCCGAGCCCTGTGCTCCTGTCTGTATCAGGCTCAGCTTACTCCCGGGCACTCTGAGCAGATCCCCGAAGGAAACGATCACGTTTCTGTCATCTTTTGACAGCTCTATAAGTCTGTCTATATATTCGGTCACGGTAACACATACCGGGCATCCCGGACCCGTGATGAGGTGTATCTTGTCTGACAGCATGGCAGGTATGCCGTTCTTTCTGATACCCGCGGTATGGGTGCCGCATATCTCCATGATACGCAGATCTCTGCCGTCATAGCTTTTCAGGTATTCAGCCACTTCAGACAGGGTCACTTCATATCCTCCGCTTTCTCTGCCGTATCACCGTACTGCATACTGTCTATCAGACTCATTATTTCGTCCAGCTCTTCAGCCTCATTGTCGCTGAGCACCTGAATGATGCAGCCTGCATGGACGAGCACATGGTCTCCGACCTCGCATTTTGTAAGACCGGCTTCCGTCTCGACTATATTGCCCCCAAAGCTCACGTCTGCCTTATGGCCTCTCTTTTTGATTATCACTCCGCTTGATGCTATACACATTTTCTTTTTACTGAAGTCCCAATATATATGCCTGTCCTACCGCAATCCCCTGATCATTGCCGGGTATCCTCTCATTCATATATACATGAAAGCCTTTCGTGGAAAGCCCGACTCTGCACATCTCGCTGAGAACCCTGTTTGCAAAGCATCCTCCCGACAGACATACATTGTTGTCTGCTCTTTCATCCCTTATCCCGGTGCACTCTCGTATTATCCACGAGGAGAGCATCCTGTGAAAGCCCAGTGCGAGCTCTCGCACGTCAGAGCCCTTATCCTTTGCCTTTATAATATAATACAACATCTCTGCGGGATCGGATGTGACCGGCAGCGCATAAGTGGTAAGTCCCTTTCTTAAGGCATCATATGCCGCATTTTCAAGCGCAATGGCACACTCAGCCTCATAGGTGTTGAATGTACGCAGTCCGAGTGCAGCTGCCATGATATCAAACAGTCTGCCTGCAGACGAGGTCTCAAAGGTATTGATATGCTCATCCATCGCTGCAGCTATAAGCGGGTTGTCTATCTCCATGCCTGCAGTATGCATCAGACATTGCAGATCCTTACCGGCATCACGCGCGGCTTCATCTCCTCCTATAAGAGTAAAATAGTCTATATGGCTCTTTCTTTCGGCATTGGAACCGCTGACATAGAATATCTCACCGCCCCATATCCTGCCGTCCTTACCGTATCCTGTCCCGTCCATCGCCACTCCTATGGCATGTGTGAGACCGTGCTCGGCCATGACGGATGCCACATGGGCATGATGATGATAGATGCCCACGACGGGAATATGATGCTTTTCAGACAGCTCTTTTGCAAGTCTGCCTGAAATATATCCCGGATGCTTATCGCAGGCTATGGCTTCCGGTCTGAAGCTGTACAGCTCCATAGTCCTCTTTAGCGCTGCCTTGTAGCTTTCCTGTACGGCATAGCTCTCAAGATCTCCCAGATACTGGGAAAGAATGATACTCCTGCCTTTGGATACAGCAAATGAAGCCTTAAGATCCCCGCCCAGTGTGAGCAGCGGCTTTTTAATGGGGCGATCCAGCAGCAGCCTGCCGGGGACATACCCTCGGGCATATCTTATAGTCCTGACCCTTCCGCCGAGTATCCTCACGACCGAATCGTCAAGCGGAGTAAGTATCCTTCTCGTATGATACAGAGTACCCTCCAGCCCTTCATATTCATGTCTGAAGAAATCCTCATCCTTGCAAGACAAGGGCTCTCCGCTTATATTGCCGGATGTGACTATGAGCGGTCCACACACGGCTGAGAGCATCTCATGTATGCCGGTGTGGGGCAGCATGGCTCCTATGCACCTGCTGTCAGCGCATACGAACTTGCTGAATCGTTCTTTACCTCCGGCATCAAGCAGAACTATCGGTCTGGCATCCGACTTTAAGAGCCTTTCTTCTTCGGCAGATACTCTGGCAAATCTTTTTACCGCGGCTATCGAAGGAAAGAGAATGGCAAAAGGCTTCTTCTCTCTGCCTTTTATTTCCCTGAGCTTCAATACCGCATACGTGTCCTCCGGATCGCATACGAACTGATATCCGCCGATTCCTTTGAGTGCGAGTATCCCTCCGTTTCTGAGTATCTCGCACGCTTTGCCTATGGCAAAGTTTTCCCGGTATTCCCTGTCAGGAGTAATGAGTATTGCCTGCGGTCCGCAGCTCATACAGCTTATGGTCTGCGCGAAATGCCTCGTAGCATACGGATTGATCTCATCCGAATAGTCAGCCTCGCATTGACTGCACATATTGAATTCACGCATGGTAGTATTGTCCCTGTCATACGGCAGACGCTCCATGATAGAGAATCTGGGCCCGCAGGACGCGCATGAGATATACGGGTATCCGTATCTGCGGTTGGTGAGATCCTTCATTTCGGCGAGACACCTGCTGCACACACCGATATCCGCAGGTATCTCGGGAAACTCCTCCTGCCTGTCACTATCAGATGATATTATAAAAAATCCGGCAGCATCGTTATGCTCTGCCGGCTTTGTATCTATAGAAGTAATGCTTGACCCCTTGGGCTTTTCCGCGTTCAGTCCGGCGATAAAACGCTTTAGCGTATCCTCTGACACATCCATCAGCCTGATACGTACTATCCCGCCGGAGTTTCTGACATCCCCGTTAAGTCCCATGGATGTCGCAAGCCGGTATACATACGGTCTGAAGCCTACTCCCTGCACCAGTCCTTTTACAGTGATCTCGTAGTCCATAACTTATTAAATTCTATATTGAAAGCAAGGATATCGTCAATATTGGCTGTATAAAGAGAACATGACTATGACAGATATTTTATCATATATACAGCATCACTTTAACGTTAAATCTGTTCCTGTCGTAGTCAATACACAGCTCCCCGTGGTTTTTATCCACAACCGATCTGACGCTTGACAGTCCTATGCCGTGGGATGAAGCGTCGGTCTTAGTGGTAAGCAATTTTCCCTCAACCTCATTTACCGTGCCGTCGTAGGAGTTTGATATATCTATCAACAGACAGTTCATTGCATATTTCATGTTCACGGATATGTATGGATCTTTTGCTTTGACAGCGTTTTCTACGGCATTATCCAGCAGGTTTCCAAGTATCACTGTCAGATCATATACAGGAAATATTATATCCTGTGGGATGGTAATGTGATGTATTACCCTCACGCCGCTTTCTTCCGCGTGTCTTATCGTATATCCAAGAATGGAGTCTACAGGACGATTTCCTGTAGAAACGGGCATATCCGACTCGAAGCCCTGTAAAGACATTTCGGAGATATAATCCGCAATATCATCATACTGAGCTGTCTCTGCCATTGCTTTGAGTTCGAGAAGATGATGCTTTATATCGTGCTGTAACAGTCGCATCTGATCCTCCTGCTTCATGTGCGCGCTCAGATCAGCTTCATATCTGGACATTTGCTCCTTGAGCAACAGGGTCTCCCGTTCGCTTTGGTAGCGGTTGCTGAGACCGGAAAACAGATAATATACCACTATATCATTCAGGAGGAGCGCAAAACAGACAGCAATGGCCGTGTATGAGGAAATCCCGGGGTCAAAGACCAGTATGACAAGACATATGATACTTACCGTCAGTATGCCAATCAGAGCCAGCCATTCATAGATCGACATGCTTTTTTTTATCTGCTTGTGGGAGATCCTGTGATAGATAACGTATGCCAAAAGATACAGCAGGATAGATATGACGGACTGCACCTGACCATACAGAGGGTCTTCCGTCATGCCTCCGGTGATGTATACGGCAAGGGTATCCAGAGCTGCGCTTAAGGACAGAATAATGACCGCAAAACCTATGCGTCTTTTGACATCGGCATCGTATGTGAAGGCGACTGTCAGAAGACATAAGAGTGTGACACACAGATTTAAGATCGGGTTGTGGTAAAACAGATATAAAGCTGAGGTTGCTATAAATGAAAAGGAATAGGCTGAAATACGAACGGGGGATGCCTCGTCATCGGAAAAGAAAACCTTCGCCGTTTTAAATGTGATCACTGTTCTTACCAGCTCTGTGAGCAGAGTTATGATAATACTGAGATAATTCATATATCTATTCCCCTTCTATGAATTTATGAAAGGATTTCCTGAAGCTGACACGATGTGACTGGCTTATAGAAATACGGACACCGTTTCTTAATATCACATGGTCATATGCGCATGAATCAATATAGCGCATATTTACAATGAAGGATTTCGAAGCATTGACAAATGTAGGCGGAGGGGACTGAAAAACAGAAGCGAGCTTTCCGGTGAAGCTCAACACTTCATCATCACTCAGATAAAGGCAAACTTTTTTATTTGAGCTCATAGCATAGCATATGTCTCCGACAGCTACGCGTTTCAGACCATCCTTTGACGGGAAGGTCAGATAGCGGTTATCTGCCCGTGTCATAGATTGCAATCCTTTTAAGAGCTTAAAAAGTACAGGCTCCGATACAGGCTTGATGAGGAAATCATAGGGGTGAATCTGGAATAGCTCCATCGCGTAGGAACTCTTTGAGGAGATAAAGACCAGATGGAGTGCGCTGTATGAAAGCTTCTCCCTGATATGCTTTCCTATCTCCACACCTGAGACATCCGGTAGCTCTATGTCAAGGAACAACAGGTAAAGCTCAGGTATTTTCTCCAGATCGTTCATTAATGAACGTCCGTCATACCATACACTGACATCCGCTGACAGATCGGAATTATCAAAGAATTTATATATCAGCTTTTCAAGATCTGCGCAGGTCGATTTTTCGTCATCACATATCCCTATCCGTATCTTCATATCGGTATTATATCATCTGAAAGAGGGTTGTTCAGTATACTAATTTCGCCATATTTTAGACTATTTATGCAGTCCATATAATAATCCACAGGATTAGATTATAATTATTAAAGTTGCCATAGCACATGGTAAATGGAGGGAAAACATACTATGGGTATACAGATAGACGGAACGAAATTTGTTAATAAAAACTCAAATGCAAAATTAGTTGTCGGTTCTGCGGAAAATAAGAAAAGAACAGAAAATACACCTGAAAACCAATCTGCCGCAAAAAACAAAATGGATTTAAAAAAATCTGCCACATTGGACATTTCAAAATCCGGCTATGCTTCTTTAGCTTATGACAACAGACCGGGTGTTGTCAGCGGGAAAACAACTGAAGAGGTATATGAAAAGTTGGGAAT
>CAJOME010000070.1 GCA_905235585.1 uncultured Lachnospiraceae bacterium
TACGGTACGTAAGATAAGCAACGGCGTGGGTGTCGAGAAGACATGGCCCCTGCACTCACCTAATGTGGAAAAGGTCGAGGTGGTACGTAAGGGTAAGGTAAGACGTCATAAGCTCTTCTACTTAAGAAAGCTTACCGGTAAGAAGGCCAAGGTCAAGGCTGCGGAATAAAACTTGTTACTGTTCAGACACACAAAATCTCCTGTGAACTTCTCACAGGAGGTTTTTTTATGGTAAAATCTAACCATGTCGAAACGAAGCAGCATAGGGCTCAGCTTTTACGAAAAGAAGAAGCTCATCACACATAAAGAAATATATGCTTTCCTGTCATGGACCGCTATCATAGCCGGTGCCATAATGCTCGCGTATGTGTCCACATACGCTTTCGGAGTAAGGACAACGGTAATAGGAGACTCTATGAGCCCTACACTCGTAAACGGCCAGGAGGTGCTCATAAACAGGCTTGTCTACAATATCTTCGAGCCAAAGAGCGGTGATGTCATCGTATTTAAGCCTAACGGAAATGAAAACGCGCATACGTACGTTAAAAGGGTAGTAGCCACACCCGGTGATACGGTACGCATCATGAGCGGGGTGCTCTATGTGAACGGTGAACCGATCGACAGGTTTTCTGACAGTATCGAGAGTCCCGGGGTCGCGGCTTCGGAGATGAAGATAGGAGTCGATGAGTTTTTCGTGATGGGAGACGATCCGAACACCTCCGAGGATTCGAGAAATGCAAATATCGGGAATATAAAAAAAGATACCATCATCGGCAAGGCATGGTTTCATATGGCGGGAGGCACCGAGGGTATCGGGAGGATCAGTCAGTGACGGCATACAACTGGTATCCGGGACATATGGCTAAGGCAAAGCGTGCCATGGTCGAGGACATAAAACTGATAGATGTCATAGTGGAGCTGGTGGACGCAAGGGCTCCGCTGTCTACGAGAAATCCGGACATAGAGACTCTCGGACAGGGCAAGGGCAGGATAATAGTCCTTAACAAAGCGGATCTTGCTGAGGATAAGGTTACAAAAGAGTGGATCAGGCATTTCGAAGAGGACGGTCTGTCTGCCATATCGCTGAACAGCAAGGATAAGCAGGGCTTTCAGGCTGTAAGGAAGGTGATAGATGAGGCAGCCGCAAAAAAGAAGGAGAGAGATCTGAAGAGAGGGATAAAAAACCGTCCCGTGAGGCTCCTTGTAGCCGGCATACCGAATGTCGGCAAGTCGACCTTTATTAATTCTCTGTGTAAAAAGAATATAGCCAAAACCGGTAATAAGCCCGGGGTCACAAAGGGAAAGCAGTGGATCTCGATAGGTAAGGGGACAGACCTCATGGATACGCCCGGGATACTGTGGCCGAAGATAGAGGACAGTGACTCACAGGTAAGGCTGGCACTCATCGGCTCAATGAATGATGAGGCCATAAACCGGGACGAGCTGCTCTCGGAGCTTATAAAAATGCTTAAGGCAAGAGCAGGCGGACTCATGGCGGAGAGATTCGGGATAGAGCCGGAGGATGACGAAGCAGGTGTATTGAATAAAATAGCCGTGAGACAGTCCATGATAAGAGCCGGCGGTGAGAATGATACTAAGAGAGCTGCCGGATATCTGTTTACTGCATACAGGAGCGGAGCTCTGGGGAGGATATCACTTGAAGAGCCGTAGGAGGGGAAAAGCCGGCGGCGCATTGAGCTTTAGCCTCTATATACTGCTGATAATCGTAGCGGCAGTGCTTATCAGGCGTTTTCTGGTGGAAAGAGTGGTGGTAGTGGGACAGTCCATGGAGCCTACACTCGATGACGGTGACAATGTGCTGATAGAAAAGCTGTCGGGACACACCGGAAAGATAAAAAGATATGACATAGTAGTATTTCCACGGGGTGGAGTCCTGCTTATCAAAAGAGTATACGGTCTGCCGGGTGAAGATATAAGGATCGATGACAGCGGACTCATATATATAAACGGTGAGCCTCTCGACGACAAGCATGCCTTCACGATAATGAATGATGCCGGCAGTGCCGGTGGAGACGGGATAGTGCTTAAAGGAGATGAGTACTTCGTGCTCGGAGACAACCGCAACAATTCGATCGACAGCAGGTTTCCGGAGGTCGGAAACGTAAATAAAAAGGACATCAGGGGCAGGGTGATCTGGAGACTTACCCCTTTCTCAAAAATGGGAAAAGTGAAATGACAAAGGAAGAAAAGGAAGCAAAAAGACTCGAGAAGCTGCAGAAGGAAAGAGACAGGCTCTATGCCATGACGGAGTATGAAAGGAGTCATGCCGACTGTGAGTATATCTGCGGTATTGATGAGGTGGGGAGAGGCCCGTTTGCGGGACCCGTGATGGCCGGGGCGGTGATCCTGCCAAAGGACTGCGAGATCCTCTATCTCAATGACTCCAAGAAGCTCTCGGCGAAGAGGAGAGAAGAGCTGTATGATGAGATACGTGACAAAGCGGTCTCATGGGCAGTCGCCGGAGTGGAGTCTGAGAGGATAGATGAGATCAATATCCTGCAGGCCACCTTTGAGGCAATGCGGGAGGCGGTTTCGAAACTGAGCGTAAGACCCGATATATTACTTGTGGATGCCGTACACATACCGGATCTTGATATACCGCAGGACAGTATAGTAAAGGGAGATGCCAGGTCGGTATCCATAGCGGCGGCATCCGTACTGGCAAAGGTGACAAGAGACCGTATCATGACGGAATATGCTAAGGAGTATCCCGGCTACGGCTTTGAGAAGAACATGGGATACGGTACGGCAGAGCACAGGAACGCACTCGCGGTCATGGGTCCCACGCCTATACACAGGAGAAGCTTTATTCACAATTACGTATGAATATCCGTGTTGACCACAATTTAATGAACAGCCAGCAGATGACGGAGACCATGCGTACCGATGAGGTACCGGTCACACGGCTGGGATCTACCCTTGCCCGGCAGATATCGGGTATGAATGTAGGTGATGTGTTTACGGGACAGGTCACCGATCTTACGGGACAGACCATAGGTCTCATGCTGTCCGACAAGAGCACGATACAGGCAAAGCTGTCTTCAATGATGAACCTTCAGGCAGGTCAGACCATGTCCTTTGAGGTGACATCAAATGCCGGTGGCAGGGTGCAGCTCACACCCCTGTATGCCAATCTGACCGCAGAGAGCCAGATGGGAAGGGCACTCGGTGAAGCAGGGCTTCCTTATGACGCGAGAAACTCCGAAATGGTCCAGTCAATGATGGAGCAGGGCATGAAGATAGACGCGGACAGCCTGCTGTCCATGGCGCGTACGGTATCTTCCTATCCCGATGCCGCGCCGTCATCCATAGTTACCATGAAGGCCTTAAATATACCGCTTTCACCGGAAAACGTCGAACAGTTTGAAATATACCGTAACAATGCGCATCAGATAGCGGAGCATGTCGGAGGCATAGCGTCCGGCTTTGCGGAGGCCGTCGGAGAGTCGCTTAGCATCAATAATATGCTCCTCAATGTATTCATAGGTGAGGAGGATCCGGCGATAAGCGAGCTGCTTAAAGAGGCCAAAGCCTATGCGGCGGAGCATCCCGAGATGCTCATGGAGGAGGCTGCGGAGACGACCGGGACACCGGGTGAGACAGATACGCAGCACGGTGAAGCGGTCATAGCCGGAGGAGGCGCGGAGTCGGCGGGCATCAGTGACGGGACGGCCAATGCTGCCGGAGAGGGCGCTCAGAGTATCGAAAACGCAAGACCGAATTTTTACGGAGAAAACACCGTTACCGATACCCTTCAGGAGCTCTTTACCCCTGAGGAAAAGGAGGCACTTGCGGACGATCTGCAAAAGCTCGGGGTACCCGCGAATCTCACTGACAAGATAAAAAACAACGAGCTCAGCACCAGAGACACCCTAAACCTTGTAAGATCAGCCATGTCGGACGGGGCACAGGGGCTGTCCGGAGAGGCTGTGGAGCAGTTTGCGGATCATGTAAAGACCATGCTCAAGTCTCCGGGATATGAGAAGCTCGTAAAAAACGAGATAATGAACGAGCTGCTGATAAAGCCGGAAGAAGTAGCAGACAAAGAGAAGATACAGGAGTACTTTAAACGGGTCGTGCGTGATACCGCAAAGGCGGCTGAGGTGCTCAACGCAACCGGAAGAGGCGAGACCACCCTTGCGGCGAACAATCAGAGCCTGCATGATAACGTGGACTTCATGAACCAGATGAATCAGGTGTTCACATACATGCAGATGCCGCTTAAAATGGCATCGGAGGCGCAGCACGGAGATCTGTATATCTATACCAACAAGAAAAAGCTGCAGTCGGGCGACGGTAATGTGTCGGCTCTGCTCCATCTTGATATGACACATCTCGGGACTATGGACATACATGTGTCGATGAATCCCGAGGGAGTGGTAAATACTCATTTCATATTACAGAGGGACGATCTGCTTGACTTCATAGCAGAGCATCTGCCGGAGCTTGAAGATAGGATAAACGCGCGCGGATACCATATGCACAGTGATGTATCTCTGAACAAGGAGAAGCAGAGTGTACCGGAGATAATGTTCAATAAGGGGAAGAATACGAAGCTGATACAGTATACGGCTTTTGATGCCAAGGCATAGGGTTCCTGCCATAAGCTTCCCAAAGGGTTGAAAATAAGGAATGAAAAAGGATGAGAAGGATCTTAGAAAACTGACTGCGGTAGCTCTTTCGTACGAAAAGGGCGATATGGCGCCTACCGTTGTCGCGAGCGGCAAGGGCAAGGTGGCGCAGAGGATCATAGAGACCGCAAAGGAGAACGACGTGCCCTTGCACGAGGACAGCAAGCTGGCAGAGACTCTGTCCAATCTTGAGATCGGAGAGATGATACCTCCCGAGTTATACGAGGTCGTGGCCGAGGTGCTGGTCTTTGTCAATGACATGGAGAGGATAAGAAGCAAGATAGATCTGAAGTAGTATATGAACAGAAGGGGTATAGGGGATAAATACGAGGAAATGGCAGCGGGGTACATCAGGGCTCATGGGGCAAGGATACTCGAGCGCAATTACAGGAGCCGCATGGGAGAGATAGACATCATAGCAAACGATGCCGGAACGATATGCTTCGTAGAGGTAAAGTACAGAAAGGATGGGGCCTCAGGTGATCCGACAGAGGCTGTGGGAGAGAGGAAGCAGTTTACGATCTGCAGGGTCGCCGATCACTACAGGATGGTAAGGAGGCTTCCCGAGGATATACCGTACAGATTCGATGTGGCTGCCATAAAAGGTGAAGAAATATACTGGTATAAAAACGCTTTTTCGTATATCATGTTCTAAGCAAATGGAGGGTAGAAGCTATGTCTGAGACAGTCGGGAAAAAGAAAGATATTCTTACCGCGAGGCTTGCGGTCGCACCGCTCAAGCTGCTCGTGATGCCAAATATCAAGCCGCTTGGCGATGAGATAGACCGTTACCTTGTGTCCTTCAGAAAGAAGAGATTTCCGGAGGGGATAAATGATCCTGAGCATCAGGGCTATGTGGCGGACAGCTATCAGGCCAGCTTTTCGGTTCCGCGTTTCGGCTCGGGAGAGGGCAAGGCAGTACTCGGAGAGAGTATAAGAGGCAAGGATCTGTATATACTTACTGACGTGATAAATTACAGCATGACCTACGAGATGAACGGCTTCAGAAACCGTTATTCACCCGATGATCATTATCAGGATCTGAAGAGGGTCATAGCGGCAGTAGGCGGCAAGGCACACAGGATCACCGTAGTCATGCCTTTCATGTATGAGTCCAGACAGCATAAGAGATCGGCGCGTGAGTCTCTTGACTGCGCGATGATGATAGAGGAGCTTTCCGATATGGGTGTATCAGATCTCATGACCTTTGATGCGCATGATCCGTCTGTACAGGCGGCTGCTCCTCTCTGCGGATTTGACAATTTTACTCCTTTTTATCAGTTTTTAAGGGCACTCCTTAAGAGTGAAGACGATCTGATGATAGATGCCGACCATGTGGTTGTGATATCTCCGGACGAGGGGGCGCTGAACAGAGCCATTTACTTTGCTACGGTACTCGGAGTCGATACGGGTATGTTTTACAAGAGAAGGGACTACGCGCACATAGTGGACGGCAAGAATCCCATAGTGGCACATGAGTTTCTCGGAGATTCAGTAGAGGGTAAGGATGTTATCATAGTTGATGATATGATCTCTACCGGAGGATCGATGCTTGATACAGCCAGACAGCTGAAGGAGATGAAGGCCAACAGGGTGTTTATCTGCTGTACGTTCGGTCTCTTTACAGAGGGACTTGAGATATTTGACGAGGCATACGGGAAACAGTACTTTGACAGGATAATAACCACCAATCTTCATTACAGGAGACCCGAGCTCCTTACAAGGGAGTGGTATATCGAGGCGGATATGAGCAAGCTCATAGCCCAGATCATAGATTTTTCAAATCTTGATGTTTCCATGGACAAGGTGCGTACACCTACCGAAAAGATCAGAGAGATACTGTCCATCTACAATGAACACGTAGATAAAGATTGACGGTGAGCAGCGGTGTCTGATATGAACGGTAAGATCATACAGGCAGTGGCGCCCGGATCTGCGGCAGATGAAGCCGGGATATGCAGCGGAGACGAGCTGCTGCTAATCAACGGGGAGAGGATAGGCGATATCTTTGACTATCAGTATGAGTGTCAGGATACCGAGATTGAGCTTTCAATAAGGCATACGGATGGTTCAGAGGAATCCGTGCTCCTCTTAAAAGGGGAGGACGAGGACCCCGGGCTCATATTTGAAGACGGGATAATGGACGACTACAGAAGATGCAGGAACAAGTGCATCTTCTGTTTTATTGACCAGATGCCTGAAGGAATGAGAGATACGCTGTACTTCAAGGATGATGACAGCAGGCTTTCCTTTCTTCAGGGCAACTACGTCACTCTGACCAATATGTCAGACGATGATATAGACAGGGTGATAAAATACAATCTTGCCCCGATAAACATTTCGTTTCAGACGACCAATCCCAAGCTCAGGAATATGATGATGGGCAATCGTTTCGCGGGAGAAGCACTTAAAAAGGCGGACAGGCTCTTTGAGGCAGGCATACGCATGAACGGGCAGATCGTACTGTGTAAAGGGATAAATGACCGTGAAGAGCTCGACAGATCCATTTCCGACCTTTCAAAATACATACCCTGTCTTGAGAGCGTATCGGTAGTGCCCGTGGGGCTGTCAAGGTACAGAGAGGGACTGTATCCGCTTGAGCCCTTTGACAGACCGGATGCGCTATATGTCATAGAGCAGATCGAAGACTGGCAGAAAAAGCTTTACGATAAATACGGCACGCATTTCATACATGCTTCGGATGAATGGTATATAAATGCAGGACTGCCCGTACCGGAAACAGAGAGATATGATGATTTTCTGCAGCTTGAGAACGGGGTCGGTATGGTGCGACTCCTTATCGATGAGTTTGATGAAGCTGTGAGCAGGCTTAAGCGCTCGGAAAGGACCGGATGCTTCAGCGTGGCGACGGGCAGGCTGATATATCCGGTCATAACGGAGCTCGCGGACAGGATGAAGAAGCTCTGTCCGCATATCGACGCAAGGATATATGAGATACAGAACGATTTTTTCGGGGAAAGGATCACGGTCACGGGGCTTCTGACAGGTAAGGATATACTTGCCCAGCTTAAAGGAAAAGAGCTCGGGGACAGACTGTATCTGCCGCAGAATATACTCAGGGCAAATACCGAGACCCTGCTTGATGACATGACGGTATCGGAGCTGTCGGAGGCTCTCGGAGTGAGGATATCGGTACTTCCCTCCGACGGTGCCTCATTTGTGGGGATGTATGCAGAGTGACTCATGGCGGCTCCTTGAAGATATGTGTTTGAATATGCTATATTTATGCTTTAGATTACTATGTATGGAGATGTCTGATATATGAGACCGGTGGTGGCCATAGTCGGGAGACCGAATGTGGGAAAATCGTCGCTTTTCAACTTTCTTGCGGGAGAGAGGATAGCGATAGTAAAGGATGAGCCGGGAGTGACCCGCGACCGCATATATGCCGATGTAGACTGGAACGGCAGGTATTTCACGGTGATAGATACCGGAGGTATAGAGCCCGAGTCCAAGGATATCATATTGTCTCAGATGAGGGAGCAGGCGCAGATCGCCATAGATACAGCTCACGTGATCATCTTTATGACAGATGTACAGATGGGACTGTCCGATGCTGATGACAAGGTCGCCGATATGCTGAGACGCTCGGGAAAGAGTGTGGTCCTTGCAGTAAACAAGGTCGACTCGTTTAAGAAATACGAAGCGGATGTTTATGAGTTTTACAATCTGGGACTCGGTGATCCCATCGCGATATCAGCCGGACAAAGGTCGGGGATCGGAGATCTGCTTGATGAGGTGGTCAGGCTCCTCCCGCCGGAGGGTGAAGCCGGGGAGGAGGATGAGAGACCACGGATAGCTGTCATCGGAAGACCCAACGTCGGCAAATCATCACTTATAAACAGATATACAGGCAAGGACAGGCTCATAGTCTCCGATATAGCGGGGACCACAAGAGATGCGATCGATACCGTGGTCAGGCGCAACGGCAAGGAATACATATTTGTCGATACAGCGGGACTGCGTCGCAAGAGCAGGATATCGGGAGAGCTGGAAGCATATATGATCGCCCGTACGGTTGCGGCCGTGGAGAGGGCGGACATAGTCGTGCTCATGATAGACGGCAGCGAGGGTGTGGCGGAGCAGGATGCCAAGATAGCCGGTATAGCGCATGAAAGAGGTAAAGGAGTCATCATCGCGGTAAATAAATGGGATGCGGTGGAAAAGGACGACAAGACTATCTACAAGATGCGTGAATCCGTGATGCGGACGCTTTCCTTTATGCCCTATGCTGAGATACTCTTCATTTCCGCGAAGACGGGACAGAGGACGGAAAAGCTGTTTGATTCCATAGATACCGTCATTGCAAATCAGAGCCTCAGGATACAGACCGGAGTACTCAACGAGATAATAAGCGAGGCTGTCACCATGCAGCAGCCGCCTTCGGACAAGGGAA
Source organism: uncultured Lachnospiraceae bacterium (assembly GCA_905235585.1). Taxonomy (GTDB): domain Bacteria; phylum Bacillota; class Clostridia; order Lachnospirales; family Lachnospiraceae; genus NK4A144. Next base: position 9,070 of record CAJOME010000070.1, read on the forward strand.
GGAGACTGCGTGTACTGTATGCCACTCAGGTGTCTGTAAAGCCTCCGACGATAGTGATATTTGTGAACAGTGCCAAGCTGATGCATTACTCGTATACCAGATATCTTGAGAACAGGATAAGAGACGCGTTCGGATTTCAGGGGACGCCGATCAGATTTGTGATAAAGGAGAGGAAATCGGAAGAATGATAATGCGTATAGTTTGCCTTGTAACAGGGTATTTATTCGGTCTCTTTCAGACCAGCTATATATACGGCAAAATGTTCGGTATAGATATAAGAGAGCACGGCTCGGGCAATGCGGGTACGACGAATATGATGCGTACCATGGGCGTAAAAGCCGGACTTATCACGTTCTTCGGGGATGTGATGAAGACGATAGCTGCTGTGTGCGTATGCCTTGCGATATTCTACCGGAGTGATGTAAACCCCGAAATGCTGCAGCTGATCAAGATATATGCCGCAACCGGAACCATACTGGGACACAATTACCCATTCTATCTGGGCTTCAGGGGAGGCAAGGGGATCGCGTGTACCGCGGCTATGATCATCACTCTCGATCCTACCATGGTAGCCATAGGACTCGTGATCTTCTTCGGAATATTCTTTACCACACATTATGTGTCGCTTGGATCTATCTGCCTGTATATTTCATTTTTTATAGAGACTGTAATAATGGGCTGTCTGAACTACGGCATGTTCAAAAGCATCACTCCCCGTATCGCCATAGAGTGTGATATCGTGGTGGCGCTGCTTGCAGCCATGGCACTTTACAGACACAGGCAGAATATCGTACGGCTTGTGACACATACGGAGAAAAAGACCTATTTATCAAAGAAAAACAAAGAGTCTGAAGGAGAGAGGCAGGGATGAAACAGATAGGGGTGATAGGAGCAGGAAGCTGGGGAACGGCACTTGCAAAGCTCCTTTCGGATAACGGACATAAGGTGACGGTATATTCTGCCATCGCTCCTGAGATCGATATGCTGCGTGAATGCCATGAGCAGAGGGACAAGCTGCCCGGTGTCAGGCTGCCGGACAGTATGGTGTTTACCAGCAGGATGGTAGAGGCCGTGGAGGGTATGGATGCCATAGTACTCGCAGTACCTTCGCCGTTTATCAGGAGCACCGCAAAGACAATGAGCGGATATGTAAAAGAGGGACAGGTCATAGTGTCCGTGGCAAAGGGCATAGAGGATGAGAGCTTCGATACTATGTCGGAGATAATAAATGAGGAAATACCGCAGTGCAGAGTAGTGGTGCTGTGCGGTCCCACACATGCCGAGGAGGTCGGCAGGGGGACTCCGACGGCGATAGTGGCGGGCTCCGTAAGAAGAGAAGATGCCGAATATGTCCAG
>CAJOME010000071.1 GCA_905235585.1 uncultured Lachnospiraceae bacterium
GAGCCATCTCATCAAGCCGTTCGTAGCTCTTGGGCTCGATTATCTCGGCACCTCTTATGTTGTAACCTGCATTTTCCGCCGCATTCGCTATGGCATCCTCATTTCCGAGCAGAATCGGCTTAAGGAAATTACTGGCAAGGAGTCTGGAAGCTGCTTCCAAAACCCTTGGATCAGTACCTTCAGTAAGGACTATGGTCTTGGGACTCCTTTTAAGGTTGTCTATCATTGCACCGAAACCGAAAAGCATTATATGTTCCCCCTCTGCGCTTCATTTAATAATCGGATTTGTACCTTTTGACCTTGACATCATATTATATATTACCAAATTTTACATATTATGTGCGGATTTTTTTTAGTACATCACAGCAATTCATGTATCGGACGCCGGGTCTTCTTTCTTGTAAGCTCTGCGAGCCCAAGCCTGGTGAAATCAACGAATATCGTGCCGCCAAGATCGTAGACTGCTTCCTTTTCTATACATTTTCTCAGTGCTTCGTAGTGATCATGCTTCTTCATATTAATGAAATCGACAAGTATCATGCCTGAGATATTCCTGATACGCAGCTGTCTTGCTATTTCTTTGGCAGCCTCCATATTTATGGAAAGAAAAGTGTCCTCTCTTGAGCCTTTTGTATCCGTCCTGCCCGAATTGACATCTATGACTGTCATAGCCTCCGTACGGTCGATAACAAGATAAGCGCCGCTTTTAAGCCAAACCGTGCGATCCCTTGTACCTTCAATGACATAGCCTATCTTATAAATGACGGAAAGCGGCAGGCTGTCATCCTGATAAAGCCTTGACTTTATATCGGGAAAAACCTCCGACATACGCTGCCGTACGTCGGGCAGATCCGTGACTATTACCTTATCTCCAGCATACCGGCTGTCCCTTATGGCTGCCACAAAGGGATCGTCAGCCTCGTAAAGCCTGCTGAATACCGTCCTCGTAGTAGCTTTTTTTAGCAGATCCGAAAGCTTATCCGAAAGCTCAAGTATCTCGGCAGCGATATCCTCTTTGGTACTGCCTGCGGCATTTGTCCTCAACGTGATATCATACTGATCCAGTAAAGGTGAGATATCATCCAAAAGTCTGGATCTTTCCGATGTATCAGCTATCTTTCTTGATAAATTAAGCCTTGGCGCTCCATAGGAAGCAAGTCCGACTACCGCATATTTCCCCGGGATCGAGAGCCTTTTTGTTACGGTCATTTCTTTAGTACCGTAAGCCTCCTTTAAGATCTGTACGGGCAGTTCGTCTCCGGGACGCAGTCCGTCATCACCGGAGAGAGTCATGTATGCCATACCCTCTCCCATTTCAAGAAAAGCCGATGATATATTGGCGGAAATATCCGATACCTTGGCGATCACAATGTCTCCGACATTGAGCTTCCTGCTTTCATCTGCAGCTATCAGATCCTCCACTCTTCCGTCAGCCACTATAGCCATGACGGACAGATGATCGTATCTTGTGATTACAAATTCAACCAAGCTGAGTCCCTTTTTAATGATCAAAGCTTAAAATACATGTCCGACATCAAGTAAAGCGAGCATATTATCCGTATACAATTCTTTCCTTGTGACAAGAAGAACCGTATTTGAAAGCTCTTTTCCGGCTTTTTGACAAAGTGAGCTTACTACAAGCTCCGGTTTGATATTATCGGCACTTCCGGCACTGACTCTCATAAACAGCGAATTATCATCTGCGATGCTTAGCATGTATATATGCTTTTTCAGATCGATCTCCTTAAATGCCGGCGTCTCCCCGCCGCTGCTTCGTGAATTGTACTTCTTTTTGGCAGCCTTTTTGTTTTCTTTTGATATTATAAAGCTGTCCGCGGAATTAAAGGCAGCTACGGCAGCCTTAATATCAAAGCCGGGGTCGTATCCGTCACGGAAGCATACGGCATAATCAGCGGCTCTTACGGATGCCATGGCATTTTGGGCATTATCCGGCAGCAGTACACAGCCGGTCACAATGATACCCTCTGTCTGCTTAGCATTCATGGCACTTATCACCGCATCGGATGAAGCAGCCTCCGCTACCTCTATATCGAAATATTCGGCATCCGACTCATAGCCGACAGAAAGCGGCATGGCAAAGGACATTTTCTGATGTGGAGAAAAGCCCTCCGAATATACTACCTTAAGTCCTGACCGTCTGTTCAGTCTCTGAAAGTATCGCTGAATATCCAGGTGACCTATATAGCGTACCGTACCATGCTTGGAAAAACGTATCCTCAGCTTCATATCAGTCAGATACCTTCTTTCTTGGTGCCATGCATATCCCGGTACCAAAGCGAGCGGCTCCGCATCCGCTGCATTTGTCTCTGCAGTTGGGAGTGACAAGCGCCTTCCTTGATCTTTGATATTCTTTTTTAAGAAATTCTTTTGTGACACCTATATCTATGAAATCCCAGGGAAAGCACTCATCAAGCGGGCGTTCCCTCAAGGTATAGAATCCGGTATCAATATCGCATTCCCTGAAAGCCTCGTCCCATTTGACGCTGTCAAAGCTCTCTGTCCAGGAATCGTATATACAGCCCTTACCGTAGGCAGCAAGGATTGCCTCCGATACCCTCCTGTCACCTCTTGCGAATACTCCCTCCAGCTTCGACAGGTCGGATTCATGGTACTGATACTTCAGACTCTTATGGTTTGGCTCATTCTCCATGGTCTCATTTACAAGATGCGCTTTTCTTAAGAACTCATCGGGACTGTCCATGGCAGACCACTGAAAAGGAGTGAACGGCTTTGGTACAAAGAAGGAGGTCGAGCTCGTGACCTGTACCCGTATGCCCTTTCTTTCCTCCTTTGGAACGGTGTCAAAATAGTTCATGGCAACGCTGTTTGCCAGATGGGCTATCGCAGTGACATCCTCATCGGTCTCTCCGGGAAGCCCCAGCATAAAGTACAGCTTTACCTTGCTGTAGCCGGCGGTAAAGCATATGGCTGAGCCGTGCATTATATCATCTTCCGTGATACCTTTATTGATCACATCTCTCATACGCTGGCTGCCGGCCTCCGGCGCAAAGGTCAGAGATCCTTTTTTTGAATCCTGCACGGTTTCCATCATTTCCAAAAAGACATGGTCTATCCTGAGTGAAGGCAGCGAGATATTTATAAATTTGTCCCTATAGGTATCGACAAGCCATTTTACAAGCTCGGATATCTTAGTATAGTCTGAAGAGGAAAGAGAGCTGAGAGATATCTCATCATCGCCGGTAGCCTCTACCATAGCCTTCGCATAGGCTTTTAACGTATCGAGACTCTTTTCTCTTACGGGTCTGTAGATCATACCCGCCTGACAGAAACGGCAGCCTCTTATACAGCCTCTCTGTATCTCAAGCACCACCCTGTCCTGAGTCACTTTGATAAAGGGTACTACGGGTTTTAAAGGGTAAGGAGCATCGTCAAGCTCAGTGCATACAGCCTTTACCACTCTCTCGGGAGCGTTTTCATTCAGAATGCTTCTTCCCGTATAGGTACCGTCTTCACTGTATACGGGCTCATAGAAAGAAGGTATGTAGATACCTTCAATATGTGCCGCCCCTTCAAAGAAATCCAGCCTGCTCCCTCCATGAGCCTTGATGTCACTGTAAAGATCCAGCAGCTCATCATAGCTCGTCTCTCCTTCACCTATATAAAACATATCAAAGAAAGGGGCTATAGGCTCCGGATTATAGGCGCAGGGACCGCCGCCGATCACTATGGGACATTCACCGAGAGGCGCATGGATGTTTCTTTCCGAAGCTTTGAGAGGGATGCACGACAGATCAAGTATCTGCAGGATATTGGTGTAGCACATCTCGTATTGGAGAGTGATCCCCAGAAAATCAAAGCAACGTACAGGCTCCTGGGATTCAAGCGTAAAAAGCGGTATATGCTTTTCACGCATTATCCTGTCCAGATCGAGCCATGGTGAATAGACACGCTCACACCATACATCCGATCTTTGATTGAACATCTCATAGAGTATCTGTATACCAAGATGCGACATGCCTATCTCATATACATCGGGAAAGCACATCGCAAATCTTACAGCTATATCCTCTTTATTCTTTTGTACCGAGTTTATCTCTCCGCCGATATATCTCTCGGGATGCTCGACGGAGAGCAGTATCTCGTCACTTAATGCTGTTTTTCTCATTACCTGTTAGAGATCTCTTTTGTAACATCCTCCCAGGTGACGCCTCTTTCGACCATGAGCACCATGGCATGATAGAGCCAGTCTGCAAGCTCATATTTCAGCTCTTCGGGATCGGGATTCTTTGCTGCGATGATTATCTCGGTACACTCTTCGCCCACCTTTTTCAATATCTTGTCTATGCCCTTGTCGAAGAGATAATTGGTGTAAGAACCCTCCTTGGGATGCTCTCTCCTGTCTACTATGGTAGCATATTCCTTTTCAAACACCTTTAAAGGATTGGTATCATTGTATTCACGGCTTACAATGTCATTAAAGAAGCACGATCTGGCACCGGTATGGCATGCGGCACCTATCTGAAGCACCTTGGCAAGTATCGTATCCTTATCACAGTCAGCCGTAAGGCTCTTTACAAACTGGAAATGTCCTGAAGTATCACCCTTTGTCCAAAGCTCATTTCTGCTTCTTGAAAAGTAGGTCATCTTACCCGTGGCAAGTGTCTTGTCAAAAGCCTCTTTATTCATATACGCAAGCATCAATACCTCGTTGGTCTTGTAATCCTGAGCTATTACGGGAATCATGCCATCCTCGTTAAGCTTAAAGTCCTCCCAGGCTATATTGCTATCAAAGGTATTCACAGGTATACCCAGTCCCTTACACTGGCGCTTAAAGCCCATGAAATCCTTTGCGGAATTGTCAAGGATGCCTCCTGCAATACCGGCGATATCAAAAGACCTCAAAACCGCTGCGGCATCATGTAGGGATTCCTTTTCAAGCAGGGGAATAAGATCCACACTCATGGGATTGGAATTGTCGGAGCAATGCTCCTTAAACCATCTGTCAGTATCCTCGAGACAGGATTCGTTTATAAGCAGTACCAGTCCGATATAATTTTTTATCGCGCTCTCTCCCGCATCCAGCTCGGATATATCGGCTACCGATGCAGCAATCTTTTCCCGACCGAAGCGCTTTGAGACTTCCTTGGCAAGCTCTATATTATCCATTTTTGAAAAATTAAGAGCAGCCACGGAGCATCCTGCGTAAAGGAGCTTTTTGATATCCTCCATCCGCTTTACATTACCGGCTCCTATGAGCGGTATGTCAACGGTATGGCTGATGTATTTGATTATCTCCAGATTCTTCTCGTGACCTGCATCATTGACGGAGAAATCAAATATCAATATGGAATCCGCCCCGTGATTCTCATAGTCGGAGGCAAGTCCCACCGGATCCTCCGATACCTTTGAGCGGTCACGCAGACTCTTTACCGCAAGACCGTTATTCAAATAAATACAAGGTATTATCTGTTTATATTCCATGTTATTCCTCCACTACTCTGTTCTTAAAGACTGCCCTTTGTAGATAATACTCCGTCTGTTCGCTCCTCTGCTCCGGTCGCCATATCAAGAGCCTTTGCAAAAGCCTTGTAGGCGGCCTCGGCTATATGGTGGGAGTTTAGTCCGTCGAGCTGCTTTAAGTGTATATTCATACCGGCAGAATATGATACTGCATAGAAAAACTCTCTTACCATGCACATCTCCATATCCTTGCACATATCCTGAGGGAAGACCAGATCATAGTTGAGATACGGTCTGCCACAGAGATCTACGGCGCAGATGACAAGCGCATCATCCATGGGAAGCGTGAAATGACCGTATCTGCGGATGCCCTTCTTATCACCGACAGCGGCCGCTATAGCCTGACCAAGGACTATGCCGGTATCTTCTATCGTATGATGGGTATCGACATTAAGATCACCCTTACAGGTAAGCTCAAGATCGAAGAAACCATGTCTGGAAAAGCCCTCCAGCATGTGATCAAAAAATCCTATACCGGTATCGATCTCTGATTTGCCTGTACCATCAAGGGACAGACGGCATTTTATATCGGTCTCCTTTGTTTTTCTGCTTATTTCTGCTTTTCTCTCATTCATAAAAACACCTCCGGCTGTGCTGTTGTGCATGTAGCCCATGCAAACATTTTAAGTATTCTCAAATCTTACAGCTATGCTGTTTGCATGGGCAGTAAGCCCCTCCGACCTTGCGAACACTTCGATGTCTTCATGTACGCTTCTTAAGGCTCCCTCACTATAGGAAATCACAGATGACTTTTTGATAAAATCATCTACGGACAGCGGTGAAAAGAACTTTGCAGTACCGTTTGTAGGAAGCACATGATTGGGACCTGCAAAATAATCTCCCAAGGGCTCTGATGAGTACTCTCCCAGGAATATTGCTCCGGCGTTCTTTACCTTAGTCATTGTACTCCACGGATCGCGGGTGACGATCTCCAGATGCTCTGAAGCGATATCGTTTACCGCAGCTATGGCATCGTCCATGGTATCCGCTATAAGTATATATCCGTAATTATCAAGTGATTTTTTTATTATCTCACTGCGTGAGAGTGTCTTCAAAAACACCCCGATCTCTTTCTCTACCCTTTCAGCGAGCTCTGCAGAGGTTGTTACAAGAATGGCTGATGCCATCTCATCATGCTCAGCCTGACTTAAAAGATCTGCAGCCACGTAACGCGGATTGGCGGTCTCGTCAGCGAGCACCATGACCTCGGACGGACCTGCTACGGAATCAATGGAGACATGACCGTATACCGCGCGTTTGGCCAGCGCGACATAGATATTTCCCGGACCGACTATCTTATCCACCTTCGGTATAGACTCTGTCCCGTATGCCATGGCAGCTATTGCCTGGGCTCCTCCGGTCTTGAATATCTTCTTTACCCCGGTGATCTTAGCGGCCGCGAGTACTACCGGGGTCACTCTGCCGTCACTTCCGGCAGGAGTACACATTATGATCTCGGGTACCCCGGCACAGAGTGCCGGAGTGATATTCATCAGAACGGTTGAGGGATATGCCGCCTTACCTCCCGGCACATATACGCCGGCTCTTGCTATGGGAGTGATACGCTGTCCCAGTATCGAGCCGTCTTCACGCGTGGTAAAAAAGCTTTGTCTTACCTGCTTTTCATGATATGCCCTGATGTTGTCAAATGCCCTTTGCATTACCTCATACAGTCTGGGATCTATGGATGCCGCGCCCTCATCGATCTCTGCTTCGGTCACCGCGAAGCTGCTCTCATCGAGCTCGCATTTATCAAACATTGCAGCATACTCAAAGATGGCGCTGTCCCCGTTTGTCCTGACATTGTCTATTATGGCATTGACCCTGCCCTCGATATCTCCGTAGTCGTTAGTGCTTCTTTTGAGCAAACTGCTGAGTATGTCTTTTTTTGTTTCTTCCGTAAGCCTTACCGTATTCATCACAACCCGCTCTTTTCCGTTTCGATTATTTCTCTCAATGAATTTATAAGCTTTGTTATCCTGCCTGCATGTATCCTCATGGATACGGTATTTACCACTACCCTTGCCGAAAGAGGAACCACCTCCTCGAGTACGACGAGACCGTTTTCCCTGAGAGTACTGCCCGTCTCCACTATGTCGCATATTACATCCGACAGTCCTACTATGGGTGCGAGCTCTATCGATCCGTTAAGCTTTATTATATCAACTGTCTGATGCTTTACATTTTGGAAGTAGTCTTTTGTAATATCGGGATACTTTGTGGCTACACGTATCATCTCACGATGCTTCAGCAACTCTCCGGCACTTTCCGGTCCCGCTATGCACATCCGGCATTTACCAAAGCCGAGATCGAGCACTTCATATATCTTCCGGTTCTCCTCAAGGATCGTGTCCTCACCTACTACACCTATATCCGCGGCACCGTACTCCACATATGTGGGCACGTCGGGACCCTTCGCAAGGAAGAAACGCATCTTGTTGCGCTCATCGGTAAAGATAAGCTTGCGTGAATCCCTGTCCTGCATCTCCTCTACAGATATGCCGGCCTTTTCAAGCATAGCCATAGTCCTGTCCGCGAGTCTTCCCTTGGTAAGCGCTACAGTGATATATCCGCTGTCATAAGCTGTCCTGCCGCTCTCTTCATTTGTAAGCGCCATGACCAGATCATCAAGTGAAAGCGTGAATCCGAGAGCGGGTGCATCATGGCCGAATTTAGACAGCAGATTGTCATATCTTCCGCCCTTTAATATGGCATCCCCGAGCGATGAGCTGTATGCTCTGAAGATTATACCCGTGTAATAATTGTATTTTGAGAGCATGGAAAGATCAAAGGTAAGGTACTTCTGTATGCCCCTGCCCTGTGCCTCATCATAAACGGCTTTAAGGCGGTCTATCGCAGCCTTTGATCTCTCGTTTGATATACCTACGAGAGCTCTGTCGAGTACAGATACATCTCCAAACAGTTCTGCGCAGCGAAGTATCTTGTCTACCTGTGATTCGGGAAAATCCTTGTCATTAAGGAGATTTTCAGCCGCAAACCGGTTTTTGCTGCCTATCTCATCCCTGAGTCCCAGCTCCAGATCATCGTCAATCCCGCACTCATCACAGAGTCCTTTGAAATAACCCGCATTTCCTATGCAGATCTGAAAATCCTTCAGACCGGATTTGTTCAGCAGCTCCACAGCCATGGCTATCATCTCACCATCGGCCTCCACGGAGCCGTCTCCCATATATTCAGCTCCGATCTCGGTATTTTCCTTAAGCTTTCCGGAAAGGCTTCTGGAATTTGAAAATACGTTTCCCGAGTAAGAGAGCTTCACATGACGGTTCTCTTCTATAAAATATTTTGAGGCTGCCCTTGCGACTCCGGGGGTAAAGTCGGGGCGCAGGACAAGTGTATTGTTGTCTTTGTCAAAAAACTTATAGAGCTCATTTGCCGGAGTGGTACCTACCTCACCGGAATATACATCAAAGTATTCAAAGCTCGGCGTGTCTATCTCCATATAGCCGTAATTTCTCAGGATCTGAAGAAATTCAAGCTGTAATGACAGTTTCCTTTCGTAGTAGTTTCCGTATAGATCCCTGACGCCTTCAGGGGTGTGTAATAATATGTCTTTCATGGCATCCTCATATATCTAAATTAACATAATATACTATATCATACTTATTTTACAAATGTATATGTTTTTCGGTATTTGTTTGACAGCTCAAAAAAGAGACGGGGACGCCGTCTCTTTATTATGGTATATGTTTCTGCGACTGCGGACTTCCTGAGGCAACGCCGCAAGAAGTCATACAATCCGTAATGCGATCAGAATGTGTTTGGATTCTTCCTTAACCTGTCCACTGTCTCCCACGGTACTTCAAGGGTATTGTAACTATCATGCTTCCCGTAGACCTTCTTTGCGTACTCGCAGGCCGCATCCCTGTTTGGAAATCTCCCCAATATCTCACCATTGTTATTATTGATGATCTCCCAGGGATTAAGCGGGTCAGCCTCAGGTCTTCCCGTAGCATTAAAGATCATGCCTCCGGATATACCATCAAGTTCCTCATCAGTAAGCTTCTGCTCATCAGCCATGTCCGTACCTCCTTAATATGATTAATCAGCTGTTGTATAGACTTCTTTATATATTGATACGATAAAATCAATAAAATGGCAAATATATTTTTTACGTGATGTCCACACCGCCTCTTCTGTCGAGGTCCATCTGGATATAATCAAGTTACGGGGACGGCTTTATTCGCTTCCACAGTATTTGCTTTGCAAATACCGAAGACATCTCGAAAATGCATCCATGCATTTTCGCCCCTGACAGTGAGTACTTTCAAGTGCTATTACGAAACTTAGTTATGCGCACCAAAACTACATGACTCACTTC
>CAJOME010000072.1 GCA_905235585.1 uncultured Lachnospiraceae bacterium
GGTATGGGTAGTGGCTCCGGACAGAGAGTGTAGTGCCGCGTCCCATTGTATCACGATAAGGCATCCCGTGGAGGTGCACCCTTATGACTTTTCGGTATCGGATGTCAGAGCTTTTTCGTGTAACGGTACACCGGGAGACTGTGTCAGAGTGGGCAGCTTGAATGTGATGCCAGAAAAGCCGGATGTGGTTCTCTCCGGCATCAATTTCGGATACAACGTGGCTTCGGATATCCAGTACTCCGCCACGGTGGGAGCAGCATTTGAGGCCGAGTTTCAGGGATATCCCGCGATAGCGTTGTCGGAAGAGGCCTGTGATGTACATGAGGTGACCGACAGATATCTGAAAGAGATACTGGCAGAGCTTATAGAAGAAGCATACATACCCGGACAGATCATTAATGTGAATTTCCCCGGATGCGCATTGAATGAGTGCAAAGGGATACTGAAAGACAGGAGCGTATCGAGAGCGGCATATTACACCGATCATTACAATGAGACAAGAAGATTTCCCGATGGTGGGGCTGAGCTTATGATAGAGGGAGTACATATACCCGTATCAGACCATGGTACCGATTACGAAGCAGTACTTGGCAAGTATGTCTCCATAGGAAGAGTGCGCAACATCGGCTGACATCACAGAGGCTTGTTGCCCCAAAGCATATTTCGTGCTATATTATTTTGGTCTGTTCAGGCAGAGCTGTATCGGCTTGATCATAAGCCGTGCCGGTGTGGCGGAATTGGCAGACGCCCGGGACTTAAAATCCCGTGGGTAGTGATACCCGTACCGGTTCGATTCCGGTTACCGGCATTATTCTAAAAGAGACCCTGTACAGACGGGTCTCTTTATTTGTTACTGTTCACACCTTGCAGGTGCTCACAGTAACTGGATTTGCCCAGTCAAATACCCCGTAGCAAGCTAAGGGGTATTTGACCCGTATGCTCGCTCGTCTCTCACGCATAAATGCGGTCGAGCCTCACTTCGCTTCTTCGAGAATATAATTGCCTGCGGCAAGGGGCAAATCCTTGTATCGGCTTCTGTAATCTTTTTCACGCTCAGCGCAGCAAGTGCGCAGAGCTGTCTGAACAGTAACTCTTATTTTTCTTATTCCTCTATATTCTTTGACTTTGCGAGTGTGAAGATAAACTCGGAGCCTACACCCTCAGTAGAGATCACGTTGATGTTTTGCCCGTGAGCCTGCAATATCTCCTTTGTGATGGCAAGCCCGAGCCCGGTACCCTTCTTGTCTTTGCCCCTTGACAGATCCGTCTTATAAAACCTGTCGAAGATAAGCTGCTGTGCATCCGAAGGGATGCCTATGCCTGAGTCCTTGACTGATACGAAGACCTTGTCGCCCTTTTCCGTAGTCTCGATCTTTATTATCGAGTTGCTGTGAGAAAACTTGATCGCATTGTCCGTGAGATTGGCGACCACCTGCTGTATCTTTCCCATGTCCGCCGATACAAAAAGCTTTTCACCGGACAGTATCAGCTCGATTGAGATCTTTTTCTCGCCGCAGAGCACATCAAAGGTCTCGCATATCTGCCTTATCACGGCATTTATGTCAAAATCGGTGATACTGAGCACCATCCCGCGGCTGTTAAGTGAATTAAGCTCCAACAGACCGTTGGTCAGCTTGGTCAGCCTGTCGGTCTCGTTCAATACGACATTCAGATACTTCTCATGCATCTCAGGCGGTATGGTGCCGTCCAGCATGGCGGTAAGATATCCCTTGATCGAGGTCAGCGGGGATCTGAAATCATGCGATACGTTTGCAATAAACTTCTTCTGGTTATCCTCGGATCGTCCTATCTCGGATGCCATATAGTGGAGCGTACCGCCGAGATAGCCCATCTCATCCCTGCCGTGGACATTAGGATCATAGTCATAGTTTCCCTTAGCGTATTCTTCCGCGGCCAGCGTGATATGACGCATGGGAAGGTAGACTGCGAAAGTAAAGACCACCATCACAGAGAGAGAAAAAATATACATAAAGAACATTGTGAAGTAGGTGATATTGAGAAGACGGTCTCTTGATGCATAGATTGCTGACATTGGCATCTGTATCACCACATAGCCCCGTACACTATAGCGGCTCGTGATGGGATAAAAGACCGAAAGATAGTCTTCATCAAATGTTCCGTAGAAATCACTTACAAGATAATAGGAGCCGATGGCAGCGGGATCGAAGTCCTCGAATACGGCATTGCTCTCCGAGCGGCTGTCCAGGATCTGTCTGCCCGCAGGGTCTATGACCCTTATCTCGGCAGAGATATAAGTATCTATCGCTTTCAGCTGCTGTAACGCTGTTTCCCTTGCATCGATACCTTTATATATATCGCTGCCGTATGTGGTCGCGACAAGCCTGCTCTCGCGATAGAGTGACTCAGCCTGAGTCCGAGTGAGATCATCCAGTATCATACGGCCGTTAACCGAAGAGATGATGATAAATGAAAGCAGGAAAAAGACAAGATAGGCGAGTATCAGCTTTATATATAGGGTACGGTGCAGCTTCATAATGTCTCGAACTTATATCCTATTCCCCATACAGTAGCTATACGCCAGGAGTCGTGATCGTTTATCTTTTCGCGGAGTCTCTTGATATGCACATCTACCGTGCGAGTGTCTCCTACATATTCATATCCCCAGATATGGTCTAAAAGCTGCTCTCTGGTAAAGACCTGATTAGGGGAGGAAGCAAGGAAGAATAAAAGCTCCAGCTCCTTGGGAGGCATGTCTATCGACTGACCGTTATATATTACGGAATAGTTTGTAAGGTTTATAGAAAGATCCGGATAATCCACCTTTTTTACAGTGCTTTCGTGCTTTTCCGGTGCCGCCGGTCTGTATCTGCGTAATACTGCTTTAACTCTCGCGACCAGCTCCTTTGAGTCAAAGGGCTTTTCCATATAGTCATCGGCACCGAGCTCAAGTCCGAGTACCTTGTCAAATACTTCACCCTTGGCGGAGAGCATGATGATCGGGGTCTGACTTTTAGCTCTGATCTCGCGGCAGACCTGATATCCGTCTATGCCCGGCAGCATGAGATCAAGCAGGACAAGATCCGGTTCAAACCTGTCAAAGGCGTTCAATGCGGATTCACCGTCATGCATTATCTGTGTATCGAAACACTCTTTTGTGAGATATAGGGAAATAAGCTCTGCTATATTCTCGTCATCATCCACTATCAGGATCTTTTGTTTGTTAGACATATCGCTCCTCTTTCTGCCTGAATCCTATTAAAGCGCATCTTAAATAACAGGATCAAATGTCTGCATGTAAGACCAGTTATTCTTCTAGTTTTTCAGTGTCGCTATGGTCACTCCTGCGTCTCCCTCGCCGTACTCTCCGGTACGGAAGGACTTTACGTACTTTGTGTTTTTCAAAGCCCGCTGCACCGCTTCTCTGAGCTTGCCTGTACCCTTGCCGTGTACTATCCTCACTTCAAAAAGATGGGACATATACGCATCGTCAAGATACTCTGACAATCTGGCGAGACCCTCGTCAACCGTGCAGCCTATGATGTTGAGCTCGGTCGATATGGTGGATGCATGTGACAGATGGGAGCTGCTGCCGCTGCGGATCTTATTCTTTTTGGGGGCATCAAGCTCCGCGGGTATCAACTCACGCGCGTTTGTCTTATATTTGATTATACCACAGAGCACCGTGAGATTTCCCCTGGCATCAGGCATGGAGGCTACCGTGCCTTTGAATCCGGAGGATACTATCTCCACACCCATACCCATACGGATATCCTTCACATCGATGCCGGAGACAGGCTTTTCTTCTTCGACAGCCTCCTGACGGCTCATGCCGCGACGCAGCATAGCTCTGCCTGCCTCCAGTTTTTTTACTCCCTCATGGTCTATATCCTTGCCGTATTTGTTTATATCCCTAAGCACGGCATCTGCCTGCATCTTGGCATCGGCAAGGATGTCGGTGGCCTCTTTTTTGGCCTTTTCTATTAGGCGGTCATGCTCTCTGTCAAGCCTTTCCTGAGCCTTATCCAGCTCATCGCGCAGCCTTGCGGCCTCCCTTTTTTCCTTTTCGGCTTCGGAACGTACTCTCTCCAGCTCCTGTCTTGCGTCGTCAAGCCGGCCGACTACTGACTCAAACTCTCTGTCGGAATCATCCATGCGGCGTTCGGCCTCCTCTATCACATATCCGGGGAGTCCCAGCTTTCTTGAGATTGCGAAGGCATTACTTTTACCGGGCACCCCTATGAGGAGATGATATGTCGGGGACAGAGTCTCTACATTAAACTCACAGCAGGCATTTTCTATACCGGGAGTGTTGAGAGCATATATCTTCAGTTCGGAGTAATGTGTCGTGGCCATAGACCGGATATGCCGCACATGCAGAAAATTGAGCACGGACATTGCGAGTGCGGCACCCTCTTCGGGATCGGTGCCGGCTCCGAGCTCATCAAAAAGACACAGCGATTCAGGCGTACATCTTTTCAGTATCTCCACGATATTGGCCATATGAGCGGAAAAGGTCGAGAGGGACTGTTCGATGCTCTGCTCATCTCCGATATCGGCATATATCTCATGGAAGTAAGCAAGCACGGAGCCTTCCGATGCCGGTATGAAAAGACCCGAAAGACCCATCAGCTCAAGCAGACCTACTGTTTTCAGGGTTACAGTCTTGCCGCCGGTATTGGGTCCCGTGATGATGAGCTGGTCAAAGTCGTCTCCGAGACGGATATCTATCGGTATCACCTTGGCGGGATCTATGAGGGGATGTCTTGCTCCTTTTAAGTCAAGCGACATATCCCCGGAAAATGCCGGTCTGAAAGCTTTCATTTCAAGGGCGAGATTTGCGCGGGCATAAATACAGTCAAGCTCTGTCACTATGTCAAGATCTGCCAGTATCTGCTCATGATACTCCCCTACCTGCGCAGAGAGCTGCTGCAATATTATCTGTATTTCCTGCTTCTCCTTAAGCTGCAGCTCTCTGATATCGTTATTCAGCTTTACGGTGGCTGCAGGCTCTATGAAAAGCGTCGAACCCGTGGAGGACGAGTCATGGACCATTCCGGGTACCTGATTCTTGTATTCCGACTTGACGGGGATCACGAAACGACCGGAGCGCTGGGTTACGACAGGCTCCATGAGATAGGTTGCATAGCTCCCCTGTACCATGGCATTCAGCTCACTGCGTATCCTGTCCTGAGCCGACTTTATGCCCCGGCGGATGCTCTTAAGCCCGGATGATGCGTCATCTGCGATCTCCTCTTCAGATAAGATACAGCGGCGTATCTCACGTGATACGGTGGGTATCGGAGCGAGGCATTCAAAGAAATCACAGAGTGAATCAGGGGTTTCTTCGAAACGCTCCCTCATGCCATATGAGCGTATGGTCTCTGCCGTTTCCAGTGTTGCCGCTATCTCCATAAGCTCGCCTGCGGACAGGGTGTATTCCCGCTCTGTAGATATGACGGAGCCTCGGATATCACGAATACCTCCGAAAGAAATCTGTCCGTCCTTAAATATCCTTTCTACGGCATCTCCTGTCTGTGTGAGCAGAGTATTTATCTCAGCGGGATCTGTCCCGGGAAGCATCTCAGAGCAACGCTTTTTGGCCTCGCGGGATGCCGCGAGAGAAGCAAGTTTATCAAGTATCTTATTAAATTCCAGCTTTTCAATGACTTGTTTGTTCATGGGGTGTATAATCTAATACAGTATATCTCAAAGTAACTTTTCAGTACAGTAGGGACGGCTCGTGGCTTCAGATTTTATCAAGGAAAAGATAAAAGACAAACCGATAGATAAGAAAAAGCTTGTAAAAAAGATCGGCTTTATCGTAATGGCGGCTGTGATATTCGGAGCAGTATCCGCTCTGGTCTTTTGTATCGTATACAGGCAGATAGGTCCAAAGGAGACCGATGCCCTGAAGGAGGTGAATCTTTCTTCATACAGCGGAGAAGGGATCTCGGCCGATGAGACTCTCTCCGAAGAGAGTGTGGTGGTGCCTGAAGAAGCAATGGAGGACTATCCTGAGGAAGATCCCGACGAGGAAGATGCAGAGCCTGATAAAACTGATAACGGATCGGTGTCTGAGGATACGGTATCCGATAATGACGGAGCACCGGCCTCCACAGTGATAAACAACATAACAAATCGAGTCGATATATCTCCGACGAGTTATGCGAGACTGCATCGTATGCTTCACGATGTGGCTTTGGATGCCGGAAAAGCTACGGTGACTGTTACTGCCACGACTACCGATACTGACTGGTTTGAGAATACATATGAAAACGGAAACTCCGCCGTGGGACTCATCATTGCTGACAATGGCATGCAGCTCCTGATCTTAACGGACAGCTCCGTAACAAAGGATGCGGAGGTTATTTCCGTAAAGTTTACGGATGGCGCAGTCGCAGATGCAAAGATCATAGGTACGGATGTCGATACGTCGCTGCAGATAATAGGCGTTGATCTTTCCGATATAAAGGACGATACAAGGGAGAACATAGTCTACGCGAGTCTGGGATCGACGAGTTACGAATCCACGGTGGGCACTCCGATCATAGCTATAGGCGCGCCGATGGGGATACCGGAGTCGGAGGCCTACGGACTGATCACATCAATGTCTCAGGAAAAGGAAATGAGCGACTTTAACGTGCATCTGCTCACGACCGATATATATGGATCACAGAATGCGACCGGAGTACTGATTGACTACACCGGAAGAGTGAGGGGTATAATCACTTCGGCTTATCAGACCAAGGATACATCCAATATGATCACAGCGTACGCCATATCGGATATAAGGGAAGTGATAGAGAATCTCGCAAACGGCAAGGACAGAGCATATCTGGGTATCATAGGAACCAGCGTGACCGAAGAGGCAGCGGCTGAATATGATATCCCAAAGGGAGCCTATGTGATAAATGTGGATCAGGACTCCCCGGCAATGAAAGCAGGGATACAGAGTGGGGATGTGATAACGAGGATAGGTACTCAGACTATACTGGATTATAGCGACTATACAAATGAGCTTACGGATCTCGCTCCCGGGGTGGAGACTGTAGTGACGGTTCAGCGTTTCTCCAGAGGAGACTATACAGAGCTCTCATTTGAGACAGAGCTGACTGAAAAGTAAGCAGATGTCTGACCGGGCAGTTATATGCCCTGCAGCAACGATATCGGATTCAGGAGAGTGAACAGAGTGAAGTATTTGAATGAATTTAGCGAGGGAGATCGGGTATCCGGAGTATATCTCTGTAAGAAGGCAGCTACCCTTACCACGAAGAACGGCAAAGAGTACATGAGTCTGACGCTCATGGACAAGACGGCTTCTGTGGATGCCAAGATATGGGAGCCCAATTCTGAGGGTATCGGGGACTTTGGCGAGCTTGATTATATAGACGTAAACGGTGATGTGACTATCTTCAACGGTGCGGTGCAGGTCAACGTCAGGAGACTCAGAAGGGCTGAGGACGGAGAATACAATCCTGCGGATTATCTGCCGATGTCGCCATTTGATAATGACAGCATGTACACACAGCTGAAGAATGTCATAGATACCGTAAAGAATCCCTATCTGAATAAGCTTCTTGCCGGTTTTTTTATTGAGGATGTGGCATTCATCGATTCTTTCAGAAAGAGCTCTGCGGCCAAGACGGTTCATCATGCCTTTGTGGGAGGACTTATGCAGCATACGCTGGCAGTGACAAGACTCTGTAAGTTTTATACAAAGGCCTACCCGGCACTTGATCACGACCTCCTCATATCGGCTGCTCTTTTGCATGATATCGGCAAGGTAAGAGAATTGTCCAGATTTCCCGAAAACGATTACACCGATGACGGGCAGCTGCTCGGGCATATCTATATAGGAGCGGAAATGATAGCTGAGTATGCGAACAGGATAGAAAGCTTCCCTCCGAAGCTGCTGTCGGAGCTGCAGCACTGTATATTGGCACACCACGGAGAGCTCGAGTACGGATCTCCCAAGACTCCTGAGCTGATAGAGGCGCTGGCGCTTAATATGGCGGACAATACGGATGCGAAGATAGAGACCTTTTCAGAAGCAGTCGCGGGTAGGGAGTCAGGCAAGTGGCTCGGCATGAACAGACCACTCGGAGGCAACATAAGAAAGACATACGAATGGACCGAGGAGAAGAATGAATAAGGATGATATGTTGGAAGGGCTCAGAGTAGAGACCCTTTCTTCAGATGGGAATGGGATAGCGAAAATAGACGGATATCCGGTATTCATAAAGGACGCTCTGCCCGGAGACGTCGTCACCGCTAAGGTGATCAAGGCAAAAAGGGATATGGCGTTCGGGCGGCTGATGTCCATAGATAAAGCCTCGGAAGACAGGGTGGCTCCGCGATGTCTCAATGCGAGACCGTGCGGAGGCTGTGCCATACAGGAGCTGGATTATGATAAACAGCTTGCGTTTAAGGATGATAAGGTATATAACTGCCTGCTCAGGATCGGCGGCATACCGGCGAAGATACTGGATGCGGCTCATGAGGATCCGATCGGCATGGACAAGCCCTGGCGATACAGGAACAAAGCACAGTATCCTATAGGAAGAGGCAAGGACGGTCGTATCATAGCGGGTTTTTATGCCGGACGCACGCACCATATAGTAGAGACTGAGGAATGCTATCTGAATCCGCCGGAATTCGCTGCAATACTGAGGATTTTTCTGGGGTTTTGCGAAGAGTATCAAGTGGAACCTTATGACGAGGCAGCATGCAGGGGTCAGATCCGACACCTCGTGATAAGGAAAGCCTTTGGTACAGGTCAGCTCATGATAATGCCTGTGTTAAGGAATCTGTCAGAGTTTGACGAAAGACATCGCAAGGCACTTAAAGAAGCACTTATAGGGATACCGGATCTCACTACCATAGTACTGAACGAGAACCCCGACAATACAAATGTCATACTGGGTAGAAGGACGGAGATACTCTACGGTTCCGGGTACATAGAAGACAAGCTGAGGGAATTTACCTTTAGGGTAGGACCGCTTTCCTTTTATCAGGTGAACTCCGAGATGGCACTGCGTCTATATGAAAAAGCCATGGAATACGCTGATCTTAAGGAGAATGAAAGAGTCTGTGATCTATGCTGCGGTATCGGCACCATATCTCTTTTTGCCGCAAAGGAAGCCGGATGGGTCTTCGGAATAGAAGCCGTGCCGGAAGCAGTAGAGGACGCAAAGATAAACGCCGGACTGAACGGTATAGCCAATGTGAGCTTTACTGCGGCAAGAGTCGAGGATTATCTTAAGGAAAATGATCATCTTGTGGCAGACGCGGTCATACTCGATCCACCGAGGTCGGGAATGGATAGATCTGCTCTTGAGGCCATCGTCACGGCTGCACCCGCCCGTATAGTTTATATATCCTGTGACCCCGCCACGCAGGCACGTGATCTTAAGGTTTTTCTTGCCGGTGGTTACCACCTTGCACGTTATGTGGCAGCAGACCAGTTCTGCCAAAGCCACCATGTGGAGACGGTGGTATTGATGTCAGGGAAAGACGCATCAGCGGCTCGAAAGCCCTTGATTTCAGACACTTTTCGACTTTCCGCTGCTTCGGGCAGGTCGCGGCGGTAACCGCTCTGCGGCAACGTATCCGCGACGGCACAGAGAAAAAAATGTGAGAGTGGAGTTGCCGAGATAGATGTCATTAAGTGGAGTTAGTGAGTTAGATGTCGGGGGTGTTGTGTGGGCAGGATAGAGGCTGCGAGAAAAGAGAAGTACTTTATGACAGTCAAAGATGGAAAAGATTATATTCCTCAGGTCAGAGATCTTATTATTGAGTACACGGAGCGTTTGAACAGAGATTTGTCATTTCAAA
>CAJOME010000073.1 GCA_905235585.1 uncultured Lachnospiraceae bacterium
CTGGATATGAGGATGGATAAGAGAAACCCGGTGACTGCCGCCGATATAGTGGACGGTTATCCCAGAGAAGAGCTGATAAGGATAATAAAAGAGTACGGTGAAGAAAGGCATGCAGTACGCATAGCTGATGCCATAGTAAGGGAACGGGACAGGGAAAAGATAGAAACGACCGGGAGGCTTGCTGAGATAATAAGAGAAGCGGTGCCGGGCAAGGCAAAGTATACGGGAGGCAATCCCGCGATGAGGACTTTCCAGGCACTCAGGATAGAGACTAACCGCGAGCTTGAGGTGCTGAGCGAGAGCCTGGATACCATGGTGGATCTGCTTAAGGACAGAGGCAGACTTTCCGTGATAACCTTTCATTCGCTTGAAGACAGGATAGTAAAGGAGGCCTTCAGAAGATATGAAAAGCCATGTATCTGCCCGCCGGAGTTTCCGGTATGCGTATGCGGCAGGATACCGAAGGGAAGATGCGTAAACAGAAAGCCTGTCACCGCAGGTGACAAGGAATTAAAGGAAAATCCGAGAGCACACAGCGCAAAGCTAAGGACTTTTGAAGTGATAAAGGAAGACGTGAAGCCATGAGAGAATACGTAGTAGAAGGAAATACCATAAGGACTTTTGAAAGGGAATACAGCCAGCCTTTTAACAGGGTGGCTTCCGAGAGTGAGCGTAAAAATCACGAGAGAGCCGCGCACATGAACCCTGCATATGTAGCCTTTCTCTTTCTTATGGCGGGAGTACTGTTTGTAGGCTGCACACTGTATATCAATCTGAGAAATGAGATAATCGAAAGACAGAAATCTGTCGAGAAGCTTCAGAGTGAAGTCGCTGCTCTTAAGCTTGCAAATGATGAGGAATACGACAGGATCATAGGAAGTGTGGATATGGAAGAAATAAAGAAGATAGCTATGAATGAGCTTCACATGAAATATCCCGATTCAGGACAGGTCTCGACCATGCTCGGCAATGATGAGACCGACTACGTACGACAATACAAAGAAATACCGAAGAAATAGATGAGTAAGGAAAACAGACCGAAACAATTCACCTCCTCTATGCAAAAAAAGCTGGTGGTACTCTTTTTTGTAGTACTGCTGGCTTTTGCATATCTCATAATAAGGATCGCCGGAATAAACAGAGATAAGGGTGAGGCGTACAAAAAGCAGGTGCTTGCGCAGCAGTCATATGATTCGACCACCCTTCCCTTCAAGAGAGGATCGATAGAAGACAAGAACGGCACTGTGCTGGCTTATTCGGAAAAGGTGTACAACCTTATAGTGGATGCCAAGCTTATGAGTGTGGACGATGGTGCGCATATCGAGCCGACACTTGAGGTGCTGCAAAAAGCATTTGCAGAGCTTGATGTAGCGGAAGTAAGAAGCTTCGTCACCTCCAACCCCTCTTCATCATACAAGAAATACCTGAAGCTTCTCGAAAGCAAAAGGGTAGAGAATTACAATGCCATGATAGATCAGATCATCTCGGAAAACAGTATCAGAAGGGATGAGCTCAAGAAAGAGGGGAAGACAGAAGAGGCTAATGCCATAGCAGATCCCGCAAGGAATGGTGTATGGTTCGAGGAGGAGTATCGGAGGACATACCCGTACAACACCCTGGCATGTGATGTGATAGGCTTCGTGCAGACCGGAAATGAAGGACAGTACGGACTGGAGGAGTATTACAACGATACGCTTAACGGGACAAACGGACGATCGTACGGATACCTCAATGCGGACGGCACGCTCACGCGCACGGTCAAGGAGGCTGAGGACGGATATACCCTTATCACTTCGCTGGATACGAATATACAGGCTATTGCCGAAAAGCATATCAGGGAATTTGCCGAAGACAACAGGAATGCATACAGGACAGGACCTGCAGCGGATAATGTCGGAGTGATCATCATGAATCCGAACAACGGGGAGATATATGCCATGGCAGGCTATCCGGTGTTCAACCTGAACAATCCGCAGAATATGGAGGGGGTCGATCTGGTACAGTATGCGAATCTGCTTTCAAAGGACGATCTGATGGATGCGCTGGGGATGTCAAAGCCTGATTCCGTATCGGATGACAGCCTGTCTGAAAATAATTTACCCATACTTTCCGTATCAGCGGACAAAGCTGAGCTTTTGGAGCTTGTCACAAATGAGTCTCTGTCCAATAATGGAATAATAAAAAATGCTGTATGGAAAAATTTCTGTATATCAGATACCTTTGAACCCGGATCTACGATGAAGCCGTTCACCGTGGCCGGAGCCATAGATGATGCATCGATCACGGGCAACGAGACGTATGTATGTAACGGTGCTTTAGACATCGGAGAGCATACGATCCATTGTCACAACAGATTCGGTGACGGACCGCTCACGGTGAAGCAGGGAATAGCGAAATCATGCAACGTAGTCCTGATGGATGTGGCATTTGCCATGGGGAAGAAGGAGTGGCTCAGATACAACAGGAATTTCGGCTTTGGTAGTCTTACCGGCATTGATCTGGCAGGAGAATCAAGCGGCGCAGCAAATGCCTTTACCGAAAAAATGGGACAGACCGACCTGGCGGTGGCATCTTTCGGACAGGGCTTTAATGTGTCGATGATACAGATGGCAGCCGGCTTTTCGGCTCTTATTAACGGAGGAGACTACTATGCTCCGCATATAGTGACGAGAGTTGTAAACAACGAGGGTGCCATAGTAAAGGAATATGAGCCTAAGGTTGTCAAGCAGATAGTCTCTGAGGAGGTTTCCGATACGGTCAGGGAGTTCTGTAATTCGGTCGTGATGAGCGATCCGGAAGAGTGTACCGGATGGACGGCAAGACCAGCCGGCTATATGATGGGCGGAAAGACAGGGACTGCCGAGAAGCTGCCGAGATCCGCAAAGAATTACGTCATATCCTTTATGGGATATGTGCCTGCGGATGATCCTCAGGTGTTGTGCTATGTGGTGATAGACCACCCCAACCACGCGGATCAGGGCAATGCCACAAGACTCGCCACACTTTTGTCCAGGGATATAATGACTGAAGTTCTTCCGTACCTGAACATCTTCCCGACTCAGCAGCTTACGGAGAAAGAAAAGGAAGAGCTTACCGATGCACAGGCTACATTCTACATCGGATCAAATGCCGTATCACAGAACGCGGCCATGGTAAACGTATCCGAAGACTCTGTACCGGAAAATGGTACTTCAAAGGACGAGGGTGCAGATCAGGGCGCGGATGGAACAGGAGATGCAGAGTATACACCGAATGTGATACAATATGACCCCGGTACAGGATATCCGTTGGATCCCAACACAGGAGAGATACTGGATCCCGTCACTTTGCAGCCTATAGATGAAAATGTAAGATCAGATCTGGAGTACTGACATGACCGAATATATATTGCCATTGATAATAACCTTTATTTTAAGCGTTCTCTGCGGACGGCTCATACTGCCGCTTTTGATAAAGCTTAAGGCGGGACAGACCGAGAGAGAAGACGGGCCGGCTTCGCACAAGATAAAGAACGGCACTCCTACTATGGGAGGCTTTATATTTCTGATACCCTGGATCATAGTCACCGCTTTTTATATCCCGACACACCGAAATATCACACCGATCCTTATAGCAGGAGTGGGCTTTGCGGGGGTTGGGTTCATAGATGATTATCTGAAGGTGGTAAAGAAGAGAAATCTCGGTCTGAGAGCGTGGCAGAAGCTGCTGCTCCAGGCGCTGGTGTCTGCTGCTGTCCTGATCTACATAAGCATTTATACCAATGTTTCGTTTGATATCAGGATACCGTACGGCTCCTTCTTTACGCTGGGAGGAGCTGCGCTTATGGTCTCGCTGGGAGTATTTGCGATACCGGCTCAGATAGTGATAATGTGCGGCACAGTAAACGGATCCAACTTTACCGATGGTCTGGACGGTCTTGCCGCGTCTGTGACTGCGGTCATAGCGTTGTTTATGGCGATCGCGTCCTCGATCACGAGTGCGGGTATAGCACCGGCGGCCATGTCATTTCTGGGTGGACTGCTTGGCTTTCTGGTATACAACCATCATCCGGCAAAGGTATTTATGGGAGACACGGGATCTCTGTCGCTGGGAGGCTTTGTATCATCGGGGTTTATAATGATGAATATGCCTGTTTATCTTATCATCGCTGCATTTATTTATTTTGCGGAGGTACTGTCGGTCATAATACAGGTACTTTATTTTAAGTCTACAGGCGGTAAAAGATTCTTTAAGATGGCTCCGATCCATCACCATTTCGAACTCTCCGGATGGAGTGAGGTAAAGGTGGTCGCTGTATTTTCTGTTGTGACCTTTATGCTGTGCGCACTGGCGCTTACGGCTATCTGAATTTGGAGGAGAGGCGTGAGTAATCCCAGAGCTACTGTCAGGTCAAAAAAAGAGCGGAGGTACGGTATAGCGGACAGGAGTCTTATCTTCATCGTTCTTTTTCTTATAGTGTTCGGACTCATAATGATCTATTCCGCGAGTGCGTATTCTGCGGTAAGGAGCGGTCACAATTCCAACTACTATCTGATGAGCCAGCTGAGAGCCACGCTTATTGGACTTGGGGTAATGCTCTTCTTTTCAAGACTTGATTATCATATCCTTATGAAGTTCGCGTGGACAGCATATTTTGCTTCGCTGATACTCATAGCGCTGGTGCTCACACCACTTGGAATGACAGTCAACGGTGCAAGAAGATGGCTCAATGTGGGACTGTCACTGCAGCCGGCAGAGGTTGCCAAGCTTGGAATGATTATCTTCTTCGCGGCTTACGTATGCGGCAATCTGAGACGCGTACAGCATCTGAAGGGTATCATGAAGACCATAGGCTTTGCGGCGGTTCCGGCTCTTATGGTATATGCGATCACCGACAATCTGAGCTCGGCCATAATCATATTTGCCATCATATACATCATGCTTTTTGTTGCAAGTCCCAACAGCGCACCGTATATCATATTTGCCGGTGCGCTGGTCGGTATAGCCTCTCTTGTGGTATATGTGGTGGCGAGTAATATAGTGCCGGCTGAAGTCTCATACAGACTGGGACGCATCGAGGCGTGGCTCAATCCGGAGGCGTATGCATCCGGCAGGGGATTTCAGACACTGCAGGCTCTGTATTCCATAGGCTCAGGCGGAGTACTGGGTAAGGGACTCGGGCAGAGTACGCAAAAGCTTGGCTTTGTGCCCGAGGCGCAAAACGATATGATCTTTTCCATTATATGTGAGGAGCTCGGCATGTTTGGCGCACTTGCCGTGATACTTCTTTTTGTTATGCTGATATATCATCTTCTGATCATTGCGACGAATGCGCCCGATCTTTTCGGATCACTGCTTGTGACGGGAGTTATGACACATTTTGCACTGCAGGTGCTTCTGAATATTGCAGTGGTCACCAATGCACTTCCGAACACAGGTATCACGCTGCCGTTCATATCGTACGGGGGATCCTCTTCCGTATTCCTGCTGGCTGAGATAGGAATGGCTCTTTCCGTATCCAGAAGTCTGAAGGTAAGCTGATATGAAAAACAGCAAGGCGATCACGGCGGTGGTCATCATAGCGGTGCTGCTTATTGCGTTCACCATAGTCTGGGAATACTTTGGTGTCGAGGAGGTCACAGTGACCGGCAACACCAGATATTCTTCAGAGCAGATAGAGGATATGGTGATGGCAGGACCGCTGGGGCACAATTCGCTCTTTTTATATCTTAAATACCACAACAGATCCGTGAAGGATATTCCTTTTATAGAACGTATGGACGTGTCTATAGATTCTCCGACTTCAGTGATCATAAATGTGTATGAAAAAGCAGTTGCGGGATATGTGAAGTATCTGGGCAGATACATGTATTTCGACAGAGAGGGTATCATAGTGGAGGCATCGCCGGAGGCGATAATGGGTATACCGCTTGTGACCGGTCTTTCCTTTGATGAATGTGTGCTTTATGAGCCGCTCCCTGTGGAGGATACATCGGTCTTTTCCACGATACTTGCGATCACACAGCTGTTTGACAAATATAATCTGTCGGCTGACCGCATTTACTTTGACAATGCCGGAGAAGTCACGCTCTACTTCGGAAATGCGAGAGCGATAATCGGTACGATGGATAACATCGATGAAAAGATGATGAAGCTGACAAGCATCATACCTTCCGTCAGGACACTATCGGGAGAGCTGCATCTGGAAAACTACTCTGCGGATAAGGACGAGGGATATATCACTTTTGAAAAGGATTAAAATTTTTTCTTGCGTAAATTTACATAAGAAGTTATTATGATAGGTAGCCTTAAAAGGGAGAACACTTTTTATTTGTTTTTAAGGAGGATCAGTCGTGTTTGAGATGAAGTCAGACGCAGCGGAGTATGCCTGCAAGATCATGGTCATAGGAGTCGGAGGAGCGGGCAATAATGCTCTTAACAGAATGGTCGATGTAGGTATAAGGGGAGTTGAGCTTATGGCAGTCAATACGGATCTTAAGGATCTGAGAAGCTGTAAGGCGCCTAACTACGTACAGATAGGACAGAAGCTCACAAAGGGACTCGGAGCCGGAGCTGACCCCGAAAGAGGAGAGAAGGCTGCCGAGGAAAGTATAGATGAGATAAAGAACCGTATCGAGGGCTATGATATGGTGTTCATCACATGCGGCATGGGTGGAGGCACAGGCACCGGAGCGGCTCCCGTTATCGCGAGAGCAGCCAAGGAAATGGGTATCCTGACTACCGCTATAGTTACGAAGCCGTTCTCATTTGAGTCAAGAGGAAGGATGAAAAAGGCAGAGGCCGGCATAGAGAGGCTGGCGGCAAGCGTAGATACATATACGGTCATTCCCAATGATAAATTAAGGGCACTCGATCCCAAGCTCCCGTTTGAGGAGTCATTCAAAAAGGCTGACGAGGTACTTCAGCAGTCAGTACAGGGCATCACGGATCTGATCACAGGCGAGGCTCTCATGAACGTAGACTTTGCGGATGTACGTACCACGATGCATGATAAGGGTGTGGCTCATATCGGTATGGGCAGCGGAAAAGGCGAGAGCCGTGCCATGGATGCGGTCAAGAAGGCCGTGGAGAATCCCCTGCTCGATACAAAGATCGACGGAGCAAAGAATCTTATATACAATATCACGGGTACGGTCACGAACGAGGATGTATATTCCATATCCGATTATCTCAATAACCTTATAGATGATGAGGCGGAGGTCATATTCGGTACCGACAACAGCGGTGATCCCGGAGATGATACGATATCTGTCACCGTTATCGCTACCGGACTGCTCGATGTGTCAGCACAGCAGCCTCAGGAGAAGCCCAAGGCACCCAATCTGTTTGCTGCAAATATGGTGACCCCCGGGATAAGCTTCGGCGGCAACATACGGCCTGTAACACCCCAGACAGATAATGTACAGGTACTTGGCACCGGCGGTACGGCCAATCTCGGAGCTTCAGGAGCACCTGCAGGCACACCTGCAGGAAGTGCACCTACTCCCAGAGTAAACATACCTATCCAGGGGGAGCCCGTGACCCTCGGAAGGGTGGAGCCTAAGAGCATCAACATACCGGATTTCCTGAAAAGACACTGATATTTCTAAACTAAGAAAGGAAAGATATTATGAGATGTCCTTTTTGCGGCCATGAGAATATCAGAGTCATTGACTCCAGGCCGGCGGAAGAAAACAATTCCATAAGACGCAGAAGAGTCTGCGACGAATGCGGAAAGAGATTTACTACATACGAGAAGGTAGAGACCATACCGCTCATAGTCATCAAGAAAGACAACAACAGAGAGACCTATGACAGAGAGAAGATCGAGCGCGGCATATTGCGCGCATGCCATAAGAGACCGATCTCTGCCGAGGCTATCAACGAAGTGGTGGATGATGTCGAGAAGGAGATATATGAGCTTGAAGAGAGAGAGATCATGAGCTCGGTCATAGGAGAGCTTATCATGAACAAGCTCAAGGATCTTGATCCTGTGGCATATGTCAGGTTCGCATCGGTATACAGAGAGTTTAAGGATGTGAATACCTTTATGGATGAGCTCAAAAAGGTGCTTGATAAGAATTAAAAAAATGCCCTGCGAAACGCAGGGCATTTTGATTAGAGGGTTACGGGAATAATATGCGGATGTTTCCTGATGCGATGGCTCACAGCGCATATGATATAGATTATCCTTATCTGTATGAAAAAGGGTATCGCGGTATAATATATGATATAGACAATACGCTGGTGGAGCATAATGCGCCGGCAGACGACAGGGCTGTTGAGCTTGCGTACAGGCTTTGCAATATAGGGTTTAGCGTATGTGTCGTCTCAAACAACAAAGAGCCGAGAGTGCGCAGGTTTGCTGAGGCGCTGGGCTGTATGTATGTCTTTAAGGCAGGGAAGCCCTTAAGGAAAGGGTATGACAGGGCAATGGAGCGCATGGGTACAGACTGCCGCAATACCGTAGCTGTGGGGGATCAGCTTTTTACCGACATATGGGGTGCTAATAATGCCGGGATACGTAGTATAATGGTAAACAGGATAGCATTTCATGAGGAAATACAGATACATTTTAAGCGGATACCGGAAACGTTCATAGTCTTTTTATACAGGCTTACACATGGAAAGACAGGAGTAAAGGAGCTTTTATGAGGGAGATAAACGGAGCTACCAGGATATTGGGACTTTTGGGAGATCCGGTAGAGCATACGGGGAGTCCTGCGATACATAATTTTATAGCGGAGCGTATGGGGGATGATATCATCTATGTCCCCTTCCGTGTGAGGTCAAAGCATCTTGAAGAGGCGGTGGCAGGAGCATACGCTCTCAATGTACTCGGGCTGAACGTTACAGTACCGCATAAGGTAGGGGTGATGCAGCATGTGACAGAGCTGGATGATGCGGCACTGGATATCGGTGCGGTAAATACTCTGGTGCGTGTGCGCGGTGGCTTCAAGGGATACAATACCGATTTCTCCGGTTTCATGCGTGAACTCGACAGCGTGGATATACAGGTGAACGGTAAGGATGTGATAGTCCTTGGGGCAGGCGGTGCGGCAAAAGCCGTAATGTACGCCCTGAAGAAACTCGGAGCAGGAAACATATACATACTCAACAGGAACGTGGAGAAAGCCGGAGCAAGCTTTGGTAATATCAAGAATGCGAAGGTGCTCGGCTTCTCTTCCTGGAATGAGATACCTAAAGGAAAGTATGTGGGAATACAGTGTACCTCGGTCGGACTCGCACCAAACGATGCTGAGTGTGTGATAAATGATGACGGCTTCTTCGACCTTATCGATGAAGCCGTGGATCTGATCTACAAGCCCAAGGAGACAGTATTTATGAAACGCGTAAAGGAGCGTGGCGGCAGGGTATACAACGGACTCAGGATGCTGATGTATCAGGCTGTTTCATCTTATGAATTCTTTACTGGAAGAGAGGTTCCCGAAGAGATCGTGGAGGAGCTTTACCGTGAGCTTGATACTTGAGGGCTTCATGGGATGCGGCAAGTCTGCAGTGGGCAGAGAGCTCGCTCTGAGGCTGGGCACACGTTTCATAGACACGGATGCAGAGATAGAAAGGAAGCAGGGACAGAGCATCCCGTATATATTTGATACCGCAGGAGAAGAAGCCTTCAGACAGATGGAGACAGCGGAGCTCTACGGTCTGTTGCTTGAGGATACGGATGCCGTGATCTCCC
>CAJOME010000074.1 GCA_905235585.1 uncultured Lachnospiraceae bacterium
CTGTATACCTCGTTTAGTATCCGTGTGAGATTCCTTTTTGCACCCTCGACGCTAGTCTGCGCATTTCTTTCGTTTGCCTGAATCGCTTTTTTTGCGGAATTGATGGATTCCTGCTCCTCCTCGTAATCCTCCATTGCCTTTTCATAGGCTTCATTAAAGGAGACCGCATCGGCTTCCAGCTGACTTTCCTCCTTTTCGGCTTCGACGAGGCTCTCATTAAGCCTGTTTATCTCATCCTGCACACCCTTATTCATACTCTGCAGCCTGGCTGCGGAGCAGGCAGGCTCGATCTCGGCGCTGATCCTGTTTGCGGCCTCATCAACGATGGCGGTATATCCGTCTGTCATAGCGACCCGGTCTTTTGCGCCCGCGATGTATACGTAGAGTGTGGAAGCGGTGACTCCGGCGGAAAGGGCATCCCCCTGTGATACGGCAACCTTTGAGTCGGGATCCGTGCTTACGGCTTCGACATATTCAGCGGCCTGCAGGGCTTCGATGTCTGAAGTGGTAAAGCCGAGCTCGGAATCTATGATGAGGTCGCCGGTATCCTGCTCGTCGCAGGTCTTGTCTACAGAGCGCTCCAGTGACTTAGCCAAAGAAAGAGGAGCCGCTACAGCGTATATTCCTGACATCGACAAAAAAAGCAGTGCCAAAAAACTGCCCACATGTCTGCGTACCATATTGTTTTTACCGCCATGTGAAAAAAACATAGGAGAAACATTATACAACAAAAATCAAAAAAACAAAAAGCAATTCATTTTTACTTTATATGTCACATCACAGGTCGTAGTACATGGCAAACTCTGCCGGATGCGGTACCTGCGATATCTGCTCGAGATCCTTTCTTGAGAGTGCTACGAGCTGCTTTAAGAGTCTCTCCGGGAACACTCCGCCTGCGGTAAGGAAATCATGATCCTTTTCAAGAGCGTCGAGTGCCTCACCGAGTGTCTTGGGCAGTCCCGTGATCTTTGCCTTTTCTTCCTCGGAAAGCTCATACAGGTTAAAGTCATACGGACCCCAGCCTGCAGCCTTGGGATCGATCTGCTTCTGTATGCCGTCAAGTCCTGCCATGAGTATCGCTGCATATGCGTAGTAGGGATTGCAGGTGGCATCCGGATTGCGCAGCTCGAATCTCTTGGTCTCGGGAGTCTTCGCATATGCGGGTATCCTGACTACCGCGCTGCGGTTTGCCATCGCGTAACCTATAGTAACGGGAGCCTCAAAGCCCGGTACGAGTCTCTTGTAGGAATTGGTCGAAGGATTAGTGATCGCGCAAAGAGCCGCTGCATGGGAAAGCAGACCTCCTATGAACCAGTGTGCTTTATCACTGAGCTGTGCATAGCCCTCGGGATCATAGAATACAGGCTTTCCGTTATTGAAGAGCAGCATATGCACATGCATACCGCTGCCGGCCTCGCCTGCAAGAGGCTTTGGCATAAAGGTCGCGGTGCAGCCGTTTCTTACCGCCTCGTTCTTTATCACGTACTTGGCCGACATCGTATCGTCGGCAAGCTTGAGCATATCTCCGAGCTCTACCTCTATCTCCATCTGTCCGCAGCCGCCGACCTCATGATGATGATACTTTACATCTATCCCCCACTCGTCCATGGCAAGACACATGGTGCTGCGCAGGGAGTTGTGTATATCCTGAGGGAGTGAGGTATGATAGCCGGCTCCGTGACGTACCTGATAGCCGTTATTGCTCTCTTCATACTCCGTCACCCAGGGTGCCTGTCTGGTACGTATCCTGGAGGCAACGCTGCCGGGATTTACCTCGTAGTGCACATCATCAAAAATATAAAACTCGTATTCGGGGCCTATCTTCATCTCGTCAGCTATCCCCAGCTCCTTCATGTAGTCGAGCGCGCGTATGGCGACGTTCCTCGGATACTGGTCAAAGGGACGGTTCTCCGGCAGATCTATGATCCTTACGTCACCTATCATGGAGAGCGTGGGCACTTCGGTATAGTTGTCTATCACAGCGGAGTCAAGTACGGGTACGAACACCATGTCACTGTTTTCGATGGGTGCGTAGCCGTAATTGGAGCCGTCAAATCCGATACCGTGCTCCATGGTGCTCTCAGTAAGTCTCTCAGCCGGTATGCTCAAATGGCGCCAGCGCCCTGAAATATCCGTGAGCTTAAAGTCTACGAATTTTATGCCCTGCTCCTTGATGAGAGCCTGGATTTCGGATAAAGATCTTGCCATGTTTAATTCCCCCTTTTTTGACAGATAATGAAACAGTATGGTACTGCTGTTGGCATCTGCTACCCAAAGCAGACTTTAGAAAATATCATCATGCAGATAAGTATAATATGATTCAAGCATCAAAAGCAATTGTGATGATTGTTGCTCTTGATACGATAGCTGTCACGGCTTATACTTATCACATACCAGCAGAAGCTGTATTGACAAAGTTTTGTGAATAGTAACCGTGTTTATGGTATAATATTTAAATATTTATGTCATATGCGTTTCAAGGAGGCAGTATGGGAAGATTTATCGTAGCAGGCATCATACAGATAGAGACGATAGTCAAGGTAAACAAGATCCCGGTCGAGTATGCTCCGGTGACCAGCGTTCCCGATACTATCTTCACATCTGCCGGCGGAGACGCGTTTAATGAGACACTGGCGTTGACTTGGCTCGGAGACAAGGCAGAGCTGCTCTCGCTAGTCGGGCGCAATCAGAATCTGAAGATATTGAACCCTCAGGATCGTGAGGTTACGATCAATACGGACTATGTATTACCTGTCATTGACAGCACACCCACTCAGGTAGTGTTCTATGACAAGGATCGGAAAGAGCAGATATTTGAAGACATCAAGAGTCTTCGTGATGCTGAATACAGGATGTCTATGGTACCTCCGATGGTAGCCGGATGTGACATGGTCGTACTCTCAAACGCAAACTTCTGCAGACCCTTTATAGATGTCGCAAAGGAGTTTGGCAGGAAGATAGCCGTAAACATACACACCTATCTGCCGGAGAAGGAAAAATACAACGCTGACTTTCTCGAGAATGCGAACATACTTTATTTCAGCGATGATACCATAGAGACCGATCCGTTTGACTTCGTAAGGGATATAGCCGAAAGGTACAATACGGACATCATCATAGTCGGACAGGGTTCCAAGGGACTGATACTGTATGACAGACAAAGAGATATAAACGTACATTACGATACGGTAAAGACAAACGAGGTGGTAAATGCCACCGGAGCCGGAAATGCCCTGTTTGCGTGCTTCCTGCATTACTATCAGGAGACCGGAGATTCCACGCTTGCGATAAAGAACGCCATGCTTTTTGCTTCCTACAAGATAGGCTATATGGGCACATCAAACGGCTTTATGACAGTAGAGCAGCTTGAGCAGTGGAGGAGCCTCATATGGGGCGGCGGCAAGCCGGGCGTGCTCTGATATAAAGAATTTATTAAGGGAGATTAATCATGTCAAAAAAGGCACTTATCACGGGAGTGACGGGTCAGGACGGATCGTTTCTGGCTGAATTTCTTCTTGATAAGGGATATACGGTATATGGGATGATCCGCAGGAGCTCGGTTGATTTCAGAGAGCGTATCGCCCATCTTGAGGGAGTACCGAACTTTCATCTGAAATTCGGAGATCTGGGAGATTCGATCAGCCTTGTAAAGCTGATAGCGGAGGTAAAGCCTGATGAGATATACAATCTCGCAGCCCAGTCACATGTGCAGGTGTCCTTTGACGTGCCGGAGTTTACGGCGGATATAGATGCCACGGGAGTGCTCAGGATACTTGAGGCAGTGAGGGTCTGCGGACTGGAGAAGACATGCCGCATATATCAGGCATCTACATCGGAGCTTTACGGCAAGGTGGAAGAGGTGCCGCAGAGTGAGGCCACACCGTTCCATCCGTATTCACCCTATGCCGTGGCGAAGCAGTACGGCTTCTGGATCACAAAAGAATACCGCGAGGCCTATGATATGTTCTGCTGCTCGGGCATCCTCTTCAACCATGAGTCAGAGAGAAGAGGTGAGACCTTTGTCACAAGGAAGATAACACTCGCGGCTGCCCGTATCGCACAGGGCAAGCAGGACAAGCTCTACCTCGGCAATCTGTCCTCGCTCAGAGACTGGGGATATGCAAGGGATTATGTGGAGTGCATGTGGCTTATACTGCAGCATGACAGACCGGAGGACTTTGTGATAGCTACAGGTGTGCAGCATTCTGTACGCGAGTTTGCCACTCTTGCATTTCATCATGCCGGCATAGAGATCGAGTGGCAGGGTGAAGGCATGGATGAGAAGGGAGTAGACAAGGCTACAGGCAGAGTCATAGTCGAGGTTTCACCTGATTTTTACAGACCTACTGATGTGGTAAATCTCTGGGGCGACCCATCCAAAGCAAAGCAGGAGCTGGGATGGAATCCTACCAAGACAAGCTTCGAGCAGCTCGTGGAGCTCATGGTAAAGCATGATATGGAAAAGGTAGCCGTAGAGAGAGCGGAAGAGCATATCAAGCTCAATCTGGAAGAATATCTCGAAAAAGGAGTTGTAAAATAAAGAAATGAACAGTCTGGCGGAAGAGCTGCAAAAAGAGCTCGAAATACCTACGGCCTTTACCATCCCTGTAGGGGGAGGTATAGCCGTGAACCAAACAGTGGTGATCACCTGGGGTATCATCGCTTTTCTTTTTGCACTCATACTGATCCTCACGAGAGGATTTGTGACTCAGAATCCGACAAAGAGACAGGTCGCTGTAGAGGCCTTTGTGACCTGGATCGAAAACCTCCTGGGTGGAAATATGGATGAGAAGAGCCACAGATATATACCGTATCTCGGCAGCGTACTGATCTTTCTTGCCATATCAAATATCATCGGTATCTTTGACATAGCACCGCCGACCAAGGATCTGCGCACTACCGTGGCGCTTGCCCTGATGAGCATAGTGCTCGTGCAGATAGCAGGGATCAGGGAGCACCATGTCGGAGGCTGGCTCAAGGGCTTTGCAAAGCCGATCGCCGTAATGACACCGATGAACATACTGGAGCTTATCATAAAGCCGCTTTCGCTATGCATGCGACTGTTTGGCAATGTCTTTGCGGCATTTGTGATCATGGAGCTTGTAAAGATGGTCATACCTGTCGGGATTCCGGCTGCGCTCAGCCTGTATTTCGACCTTTTTGACGGATTGCTTCAGGCATACGTATTCGTATTCCTGACATCCTTATATATAAACGAAGCAGTGGAGTAGTTTGCGAAGCAAACTAACAGCACATGCTCACAATGAGGAACAGAGCATGTGCCATGTGCCATGAAGCGGTGGAGTAGTTTGCGGAGCAAACTGATAGCACATGCTCACAATGAAAAACAGTCTATGGGGCATGTGCCATGTGCCATATATTATGATTTGGAATATGTTGTAGAGGAGGATAAAAAGATGAACTTAGTAGCTATCGGAGCAGGGGTGGCAGCTCTCACAGGTATCGGAGCAGGTATCGGCATAGGGCTTGCTACCGGAAAGGCAGTGGATGCAGTAGCAAGGCAGCCCGAGTCACACAGTAAGATAATGACACTACTGCTGCTCGGATGCGCGCTTGCGGAGGCGACCGCTATATACGGTCTGCTTGTTGCGATACTCATCATATTCGTACTGTAAAGATCAGGGTAAATGTTCAGAGCAGATACAGAACAGGAGGCAAAAAAGTGCTGAGTTTCGATCCGGTGAATTTTATCTTTATGATCATCAATGTACTGATCATCTTCTTCATTGCGAAGAAGTTTCTGTTCGGTCGTGTGGATGACATCATAAAGAAAAGGGAGGAAGAGATTGCCGATTCATACAAGGCCGCGGATAAGGTAACGGAAGAGGCTCTGACTTCAAGGAAGGAGTATGAGGACAAGCTACAGTCCGTTGAGAAGGAAAAAGCCGAGATAATAAGCGATGCCGCAAAGAAGGCAGATGCTGAGAGCAGCCGGATAATAGGCAGAGCAAATGAGGAGGCAGATAAGATAATCAAGGCTGCCAATGATGATGCTGATAATATCCGGAAGGCTGCCGAGATAGTACATGACAAGGAAGTGGAAAGAGTCGTATTTGACGTGGCTGCTCATCTTGCGGGTACTACGATGACAGAGGAGGCAAACAGCGAACTTTACGATAAGTTCTTAAAGCAGGCATCGCATAATGAGTGATATGGAAAATAAAAAAATAAAAGCCTCTCTTCGGTATGTCGTAAAGCCGAGCGAGGCTCAGACGGAGCAGTTTCTGGAGCTCCTTTCTTCGCGCTATGGTACGGAAAAGGAAGACATAGAGTTCACCCTGACGAAGGACGAGAGCATACTCGGAGGCTTCGTACTGGATGTCGGCGACGACGAGTATGACTGGAGCCTTAAAGGCAGGGCGAAGGAGATAATGAGTGATGCCGATCTTGAGGTCAAGAGGCATCCGGGCAGCCGCAGCATCATTTCCGTGATAAAGAATGCGGCTGATTCACACATCTTTCTTGCAAAGGGTCATGAGACCGGTCATGTCATATACTGCGGTGACGGTATCGCGCGTATCAAGGGGTTGTCGCATGTTGAATACGGCGAGATAGTCATCTTTGAGAGCGGTGTCAGAGGGATGGTACTTGATATCCGGGAGCATGACGTGGGCTGCATACTCTTCAGCACGGATGACGAGGTATATGAAGGAGAAAAGGCTGTCAGGACCGGTTCTGCCGCGGGTGTCCCCGTGGGAGACGCGATGCTCGGCCGCATAGTCAATTCACTCGGTGATGCGATCGATGATAAAGGCGAGATAGATACTGATGAGCACCTGCCCATAGAATCCCCTGCGCCCGGTATCATAGACAGACAGCCGGTGACCACTCCGATGGAGACCGGGATACTGGCCATTGACAGCAT
Organism: uncultured Lachnospiraceae bacterium; assembly: GCA_905235585.1. Classification (GTDB taxonomy): domain Bacteria; phylum Bacillota; class Clostridia; order Lachnospirales; family Lachnospiraceae; genus NK4A144. Next base: position 6,887 of record CAJOME010000074.1, read on the forward strand.
GTTTCCGATAGGCAGAGGTCAGAGAGAGCTGATCATAGGTGACAGACAGACCGGCAAGACCACCATAGCTACCGACACGATCATCAATCAAAAAGGAAAAGACGTCATCTGTATCTATGTATCTATAGGACAGAAGGCTTCTACTGTAGCTTCTCTTGCGCAGAGTCTCAAAAATCACGGAGCTATGGACTATACGGTGATCGTAGGTTCCTTTGCATCCGATCCCGCGCCCCTGCAGTATCTCGCGCCCTACGCGGGTACGGCGATAGCGGAGTATTTCATGCATCACGGCAGGGATGTGCTGATAGTTTATGACGATCTTTCAAAGCATGCTGTATCCTACAGAGAGATATCCCTGCTGCTGAGGCGTCCGCCCGGCAGAGAGGCTTATCCCGGCGACGTATTTTATCTTCATTCGAGACTGCTCGAGAGATCCAGCAGACTGTCGGAAAAGCTCGGAGGAGGCTCCATCACAGCGCTTCCGATCATAGAGACGCAGGCCGGAGACGTATCGGCATATATTCCCACCAACGTGATATCCATCACCGACGGACAGATATTCCTGGAGGGAGATCTGTTTGCCGAGGGTCAGAGACCGGCGGTAAACGTAGGTCTTTCAGTCTCGCGTGTGGGTGGTGCCGCTCAGACCAAGGCCATGAAAAAGGCCACCGGTTCATTCAGGATAGATCTGGCACAGTACAGAGAGATGGAGGTCTTCACGCAGTTTTCATCCGATCTGGATGAAGCGACTCAGGCTCAGCTTACAAACGGACGCGCACTGATGGAGGTGCTGAAGCAGCCGGGAGCGTCGCCGATGAGCATGGAGCATCAGGTCATCACTCTGGTCGCCGCAGGAGCAAAGATTTTTTCGGGTGTAGAGCCAAAGCTCGTGAAGGAGTTTCAAAAGGAAATGCTTGCCGCTCTGGATATGGGCTATCCGGAGATCTCAGAGGAGCTTGGCAGGGATAGGATCCTTACGGATGAGCTGAAGGACAGGATAATAAAGGCAGCTTCGGAGTTTAAGAGCAATTGGCACAGCTGAGAGAGATAAAGGACCGGATAAGCAGTATAGAAGGTACGCAGAAGATCACGAACGCGATGTATATGATCGCTACCACAAAGCTCAGACACGCGAAGGAGAACCGTGACCGCAATGCTGTTTATTTTAACGCGCTGAAAAATCTGGTGGAGCGTATCCTGCGGCATGTACCCGAAAACGACAACAGGTATCTGAAAAAGGTTGATAAGCCGGAGGCAGACCAGGTACACGGATACCTCGTCATCACCGCCGACAAGGGTCTCGCCGGAGCCTACAACCTGAATGTGCAGAAGGAGACCGAGAGACTCATGCGTGAAAAGGGCGGGCATTCAAGGCTCTTTGTAGTAGGCATGACAGGCAGGAGATACTTTGAACATCATGGCATACCTATGGAGCCCGGTTTTGACTTCTCTGCGGAGGAGCCCACGCATCATCTGGGCAGGCTGATAATGAGAGCGATCTTTCCGCCGTATATAAACGGGGAGCTGGACGATATCACGATCATTTATACCGCGATGAAGTCTTCGATGGAGGTTGAGGTAAGAGCCAGGCAGCTGCTGCCGCTCGTGTCACAGCTGGACAAGACGGATATGCTGCTGTCTCACGGGCTCACGAGCGGTGTGAGCAATGAAGAGTTTTTGTTCCTGCCTTCCGTTGACGAGGTGATAGATGCCGTGGTGCCGAACTACATGAACGGATATATATACAGTGCGCTGATAGAGAGCTACTGCTCAGAACAGAATTCCCGCATGCTCGCGATGCAGACCGCGTCGGATGCGGCAGTGTCTATTACGAGGGATCTGACGATGCAGTACAACAGGGGGCGCCAGATGGCTATCACGCAGGAGATCACGGAGGTCTCCGCCGGTGCCGAGGCTTTGAAAGCATAACAGGAGATGCGTATGAAAGGAAATATAGCGCAGGTCATGGGACCTGTAGTGGATGTAAGATTCGATAAAGGCGAACGTCTTCCGAGGATATCAGAGGCACTGACGGTCGACAATCACGGTACAAAATGCGTGATGGAGGTGAGACAGCATATCGCCTCCGATACCGTAAGATGCATCATGATATCTGCCTCCGAGGGTCTTTCAAAGGGTCTGGATGTCGAGGCTACCGGAGCGCCTATAAGCGTGCCTGTCGGCGAGCACAATCTCGGCAGGCTTTTTAATGTCACGGGAGATGCGATAGACGGACTGCCGACGGAGGAGCTCGACAAAGCGGAGCGATGGTCGATACACCGCAAGGCTCCGGCATTTGCGGAGCAGTCTACGGTGCAGGAGGTACTCGAGACCGGCATCAAGGTCATAGACCTTATAGCGCCCTATGCTAAAGGCGGAAAGATAGGTCTGTTCGGAGGCGCCGGAGTGGGAAAGACCGTCCTTATTCAGGAGCTCATCAGAAACATCGCCACAGAGCACGGAGGCTACTCCATATTTACCGGCGTGGGAGAGAGATCCAGAGAAGGAAACGATCTTTGGAGCGAGATGACCGAAAGCGGGGTAATAAAAAAGACAGCTCTCGTATTCGGTCAGATGAATGAGCCACCGGGTGCAAGGATGCGGGTCGCGGAAACCGGTCTCACTATGGCAGAGTACTTCAGAGATGTGGAT
>CAJOME010000075.1 GCA_905235585.1 uncultured Lachnospiraceae bacterium
TGTAGTTTTGGTGCGCATAACTAAGTTTCGTAATAGCACTTGAAAGTACTCACTATCAGGGGCGAAAATGCATGGATGCATTTTCGAGGCGTCTTCGCATGGAAGCGAATAAAGCCGTCCCCGTAACTTGATATATACTTATACTGTACTTTCTTAGTGCTATAGAAACGCAGTTACTAAGCAACAAAAGCTATATGACTCACAAGAGCCGATAGCATATGTCGTAAAAACCTATATATTTCAGGAGGGGGCATCTATGGTCAAAAAGGAGATGATCGCCATGCTGCTCGCAGGCGGACAGGGCAGCAGGCTGGGCGTACTGACGACCCGCATGGCAAAGCCTGCCGTTCCTTTCGGGGGAAGATACCGCATTATAGACTTTCCGCTGTCAAACTGCATTAACTCCGGCATAGATACCGTAGGAGTGCTCACGCAGTATCAGCCTCTCAGACTAAATACCCATATCGGCATAGGGATACCCTGGGATCTCGACCGTAACATCGGCGGAGTGACCGTACTCCCGCCCTTTGAGAGAAATGTCAATACCGACTGGTACACAGGCACGGCAAATGCCATCTACCAGAATATAGAGTACATGGAGAGCTATAATCCCGACTATGCGCTCATACTTTCGGGCGATCACATATACAAGATGGACTATGAAGTGATGCTCGACTTCCATAAGAAAAAGGACGCCGCCGTCACCATAGCCGTGATGCCGGTCCCCATGGAAGAAGCAAACCGCTTTGGCATAGTGGTGACGAGGACAGGATGATCACCGAGTTTCAGGAAAAGCCTGACGAGCCCCACAGCAACCTTGCCTCCATGGGCATATATATCTTTTCGTGGAAAATACTGAGGGAAGCTCTCATGGCAAATGCCGATCAGCCCAATCTCGACTTCGGCATGCACGTGATCCCCTACTGCCATGGCAAAGGAGAGCGCATCAGCGCATATGAGTTCAACTCATACTGGAAGGATGTCGGGACTCTGCACTCATATTGGGAGGCCAATATGGAGCTCGTGGACATCATACCCGAGTTTAACCTCTACGAAGAATACTGGAAGATATACACCAAGTCACAGGCAGTACCGCCGACATACATAGGCAGGGACGCTTATATAGAGCGGACCATCACCGGTGAAATGACCGAGATCTCAGGCAAGGTCTACGGCTCCGTGATAGGCTGCAATGTCATAATAGGCGAGGGCAGCGAGGTACACGACTCCATCATTATGAATGGCTCACGCATAGGAGCAGGCTGCTATCTGAACAAAGCCATAGTGGCAGAGGATGTCATCATAGGTGACAATGTACGTCTGGGCGGCGGAGAAGACAGACCGAATGATACCAGACCGGATATCTACAACAACGGACTCGTCACCGTAGGCGAGAGATCCGAGATACCCGACGGCATATCTGTCGGTATGAACTCCGTGGTCGCAGGGGTGCTTAAGAAAGCCGATTTTCCTGACGGGGGGCTTCCTTCCGGGAGCACGCTTATAAGGGGAGGTGACAGAAAATGAGAGCGATAGGCATGATACTTGCGGGAGGAAACAGCCGCAGGATAAAAGAGCTCACAAAGAACCGCGCGGTAGCGGCACTTCCCATTGCGGGCAACTTCAGGAGCATCGACTTTGCGCTGTCCTCGATGACCAACTCCCACATACAGAAGGTCGCGGTATTCACACAGTACAACGCGAGATCTCTCACGGAGCATATGAGCTCCTCCAAATGGTGGAATTTCGGAAGAAAGCAGGGCGGACTCACCATATTCACGCCCTCCGTCACCGATGACAACAATCTCTGGTTCAGGGGCACCGCTGACGCAATGTATCAGAATCTGTCCTTCTTAAAGAACAGTCACGAGCCCTATGTGATCATAGCCTCGGGAGACGGCATATATAAGATAGACTACGCGCAGGTACTCGAATACCATATTGCGAAAAAGGCTGACATCACCGTCGTGGTAAAGGAGCTGCCGGAGGGCTTTAGGGCAGAGAGGTACGGCTGTGTCAAAATGGATGATCACAACAGGATCGTGGACTTTGAGGAAAAGCCGATCATAGCAAATACACACACCGTATCCTGCGGCATATACGTCCTCAGAAGGAGACAGCTCATAGAGTTCATCGAGAAATGCGCCGAGGAAGACAGACATGATTTTGTCAGTGATATCCTTGTGAGATACAGGGATGTCAAGACCGTGTACGGATATCCGCTTGAGAGCTATTGGAGCAATATAGCCTCATTGGAGGACTACTACAGGACCAACATGGATTTCTTAAAGAGTGAAGTGGGAAACTTCTTTATGAAGGAATATCCCATTGTTTATACCAAGGCGGATGATCTGCCGCCGGCGAAATACAACAGGGGCTCCAACATAAAGAACAGTCTCGTGGCTTCAGGCTCCATAGTAAACGGTACGGTGGAGGATTCGATACTTTTCAAAAAGGTGTTTATCGGAAACAACTGTTATATAAGAAACTCGATCATACTGAACGATGTCTATATAGCTGACGATTCCCATATAGAAAACTGTATCGTGGAGAGCCACAGCACGCTCAAGGCCGGCTACTATCACAAGTCAGAGAGCGGCGTGGACGTGGTGTCCGAAAAAGCGGACAGGTACATCATATGATCATCATAGCCGGACTCGGCAATCCGGGCGATGAATATGAGCGTACAAGGCACAACACAGGCTTTGAAGTGATCGACGAGCTGGTGAAGAAATACGGTATAGTACTGGACTTTGCGAAGCATAAAGCGATCTGCGGAAAGGGGATCATCGAGGGCGAAAAGGTAATGCTCATGAAGCCTCAGACATATATGAATGCTTCAGGGGAGGCGATAGCCGATGCCGTGAATTATTACAAGCTGTATCCGAATGATGAGCTGATAGTTATATATGATGATATAGATCTGCCGGTCGGAAAGATACGTATCAGAGAGAGCGGCTCGGCAGGCGGACACAACGGCATGAAAGACATTATCGAAAAGCTCGGGACTGAGACCTTTGTAAGGGTACGGGTAGGAGTGGGAGCGAAGCCCGGGGAGTGGGATCTCGCGGACTGGGTGCTTTCGAGATTTCCCGACGAAGAAAAGACCGTTATGAAGGAAGCCAGAAAGAATGCTGCCGGGGCGGTAGGCGCTATCCTCACAAAGGGAGCGGAGTACGCGATGTCGAGATACAACGGATGACAGGAGAGTTTATAGAGGCGCCGTTAAGAGGACTCGGGATATACGACGATCTGAAAGGCGCATTAAAGAAAACAGGGATCACACATGTAACGGGGCTGACGGATCCGGCACGCCCCGTCTTTTCTTGTGCCGTTACCGATGGCGTGCGGCTCATCATAGCTTCCGACGAGACAAGAGCGAGAGAGATAATGGAGACGGCCTGTCTTTTCAGCAGGGATGTCTGCTATTTTCCGCCGAGAGACATGATGTTCTATCAGGCGGATCTTTCGGGCAATCAGCTGATGCAGCAGAGGATGCAGGTGTTCAAGGCTTTGCATGACGGGGTACAAGGTGTTGTGGTCACTACATTCGATGCCCTGATGGAAAAAATGGTGACTCCGCGGATCATCTCGGATCACATCCTGCACTTTAAGGTGGGAGATGTATTGGACATCGCTGAGATATCTGCAGCTCTTTCTGATCTGGGATACGAGAGGGAGCCCGAAGCCGAAGAGCCGGGCAGGTATGCCATAAGAGGCGGTATCCTGGATATCTATCCGCTTACCGGAGAGAACCCCTTTCGCATAGAGCTCTGGGGAGACGAGATAGAGAGTATAAGAGAATATGATGCCCTGAGCCAGCGCTCCGTGGAAAAGCTAAAGAGTGTGGAGATATATCCCGCCACGGATCTTATCATGGACGGAGACACAAGGCTTAAGGCAAAGGACAGGATAGAGAAAGAAAGCAGGAAACTGTACGAGAAACTCAGGAAAAGCATGGCGACCGAGCAGGCATACAGGCTGAAGACTCACACCGATGAGATATGTGAGGCGCTCGAGGAGCGCATCGCCGTAAACCTGTCACCCTATATCACATATTTCTACGACGAGACAGCCTCTCTCATGGACTACTTCAGAGACATCCCGACCGGTATCATCATAGACGAGCCGGCAAGGTGCGAGGAGAGAGGATATGCGGTAGAGAAGGAATGGGCAGACAGCGCGATGCACCGGATAGAGGGCGGCTATATGCTGCCCGGCGAAGCCGATGTGATGAGGGATACCGTGTCGGTCTTTGCGGGACTGATGCGACTGCCGGTACTCGCAGTCTCTATGCTTGATCTTAAGCACAAAGCTTACCGGGCAGAGTATGAGTTTTCGGTGTCCTCAAGCAGTGTTAATTCCTACAACCGCAGCTTTGAAGAGCTCGTATCGGATCTGAAGAGATACCGGAAGAAGGGCAGCAGGGTAGTGATCCTCTCTCCGTCGCATACGAGAGCGAAAAAGCTTACCGAAGACCTGAACGGTCTGGAGATACCGGCGTTTTATTCCGAAGAGGGACGAGAACCGAAGGAAGGCGAGGTGATGGTCTCATACGGCAATCTGAGCCGGGGCTTTGAGTTCCCCGATATAAGATATGCCGTTATATCCGAGTCCGATATCTTCGGCGGCAGGGTCAGGAAGAGACACAGGCACAGGACAGCATACGAGGGTACCAGGATAGCGTCATTTACCGATCTTACGGTCGGAGACTATGTGGTGCATGAGGATCACGGCATCGGCATATACCGTGGGATAGTAAACATAGAGATCGGCGGAGTGGCAAGAGACTATGTGCGTATAGAGTACGGCGGAAACAGCTTTGTAAACGTGATAGCCTCAAACCTTGACTCACTGCAGAAATATGCCGGCAGAGAGACCGAAAAAAAGATAAAGCTCAATAAGCTCGGCAGCAGCGAGTGGCACAAGACGAAGACAAGAGTGCGGCAGGCCGTGGACGGGGTGGCGAGACAGCTCGCCGAGCTCTATGCTGTAAGATCCAGGAGTGAGGGATATGTATACGGTCCCGACACGGTATGGCAGCAGGAGTTTGAGGAGATGTTTCCCTATGAGGAGACAGAGGATCAGCTCAAGGCTATCGAGGATGTGAAGAGCGATATGCAGAGCGGTCGCATCATGGACAGGCTCATCTGCGGGGATGTGGGCTTCGGCAAGACCGAGGTTGCGATAAGGGCTGCATTCAAGACCGTACAGGAGGGTAAGCAGGTGGCTCTGCTCGTGCCTACCACGATACTTGCGGAGCAGCATATGCAGACCTTCACGCAGCGCATGTCTTCATACCCCGTGCAGATAGAGATATTGTCGAGATTCAGGACGGCTGCCCAGATGAAAAAGACGATAGCCGGACTGAAGAACGGCTCGGTGGATATAGTGATAGGTACGCACAGGCTTCTCTCAAAGGATGTCGGCTTCAAGGATCTCGGACTTCTCATAGTGGATGAGGAGCAGCGCTTCGGTGTGACCCACAAGGAGAGGATAAAGGAGCTCAGGAAGGATGTGGATGTGCTCACTCTCACCGCGACCCCGATACCCAGGACGCTGCACATGAGCCTCACCGGGATAAGGGATATGTCTCTTCTTACGGAGGCTCCGCAGGATCGTATGCCGATACAGACCTTTGTGATGGAGTATTCCGAAGAGATGGTAAGAGAAGCTGTCACCCGCGAGCTCGCAAGGCACGGTCAGGTCTACTATGTCTACAACAGGGTGAATGATATAGCGGACGTGGCTGCGAGAGTGCAGGCACTCATGCCGGATGCCGCAGTAGCATATGCGCACGGCCGGATGAACGAGAGACAGCTCGAGAACATCATGGTGGATTTCATAAACGGCGACATAGATATCCTTGTATCGACCACCATCATAGAGACCGGACTCGACATCCCGAACGTCAACACGATAATAGTGCATGACTCCGAGCGGATGGGACTCTCGCAGCTCTACCAGCTGAGAGGCAGAGTAGGCAGATCCAGCCGTATGGCATATGCCTTTCTTATGTACAGGAGAGATCGCATGCTAAAGGAGACCGCAGAGAAGCGCCTGTCCGCGATAAAGGAGTTTACCGACCTCGGCAGCGGCTTCAGGATAGCGATGAAGGATCTCGAGATAAGAGGAGCAGGCAACGTGCTCGGCGCCGAGCAGTCGGGACACATGGCGGAGGTCGGCTATGATCTCTACTGCAAGATGCTTGATGCCGCGGTGAAGAAGGAGCGGGGGATAGAGGATCACGGAGACTTTTCTACTTATATAGATATGGACATCGACGCGCTGATCCCGGACACCTACGTAAGAAACGAAAACATGAAGCTCGACCTGTATAAGAGGATAGCCGCGATCTCCTCTGAGGAAGAAGCCTCCGATATGAGGGATGAGCTCACGGACCGCTTTGGTCCGGTGCCCAAGGGTACGGAGAACCTTATAGAGATAGCTCTGCTCCGTACAGCCGCGCACAGACTTTTCATCGAGAATATGAAGATCACGGATAAGGAGATATCCATGACCATATATAACAATGCGACCATAGATCCCACGCGCATAGCCCCGATGCTTGAGAGCTTTGAAGGCCGCATGCGGTTCTCGACGGCAAAGAAACCGACCTTTATCTATACCCCGGATGACAGGGAGACAGCCCTGCAGGAACAGCTGTCGGCTTCGGCGGATACTGTACGGATAGATAAAGTGTTTGATGTCATCAGGGGAATGGGAGTATTGACGGAGTAACTATATACCAACCGCTACAGGGAGTGATATACTGTATGCTATGTTAAGGAAGGGAGAAAGAGAATGCCAAAGGTATACACCTGCTTCTGCACGGATATCATCCATGAAGGACACTTGAATATTATAAGAGAGGCATCAAAGCTTGGTGACCTTACTGTAGGTGTGCTCACCGACACCGAGATGATACGCTACAACAGATTTCCGACAAAGACCACCGAGGAGCGCATGGACATGATCAGGCAGCTCCCCGGTGTAGCGGATGTGATAGAGCAAAAGCAGATCATGTACGACGATGTGATACGCGGGCTTCACCCCGACTACGTGGTACACGGAGACAACTGGGGTGACAGTGCGCTGCAGGCGATAAGAGCGAATATCATATCACTCTTAAAAGAAAACGGCGGAGAGCTCGTGGAGATACCCTACACCCACAGCGCAGATGTGCAGAAGCTCGACAGGCAGATGAGAGAGAAGCTTGCGATGCCGGAGTACAGACGCGGCAGGCTCCACAAGCTGCTCGACATGGTGCCTATAGTAAAGACCCTTGAGGTACACAGCGGACTCACCGGACTCATAGCGGAAAAGACTATAGTAGCCAAGGGAGAGGCGGTGAGCCAGTTTGACGCCATGTGGATATCGAGCCTCTGTGACAGCACCGAAAAAGGCAAGCCTGACATAGAGCTCGTGGATATGACCTCAAGATTCCGTACGATAGATGATGTACTGGAGGTCACCACGAAGCCCATCATATTTGACGGAGACACCGGTGGACTCACGGAGCACTTTGTGTATACTGTCAGATCCCTTGAGCGTATGGGTGTGTCCGCGGTGATCATCGAGGACAAGACGGGACTGAAAAAGAATTCGCTCTTCGGTACCGAGGTAGAGCAGACACAGGATACCATAGAGAACTTCTGCGCCAAGATAGCTGCGGGCAAGCAGGCACAGCTCTCGGATGACTTTATGATAATAGCCAGGATAGAGAGCCTGATCCTCGGCAAGGGACAGCAGGATGCGATGGAAAGGGCACGCGCCTATGTAAAGGCCGGAGCGGACGGCATCATGATACACAGCCGCAGCAAGACTCCCGATGAGATCCTCGATTTCTGCGATGCGTTCAGGGCAGAGGACAAGACGACACCTATAGTGGTAGTGCCCTCTACCTACAATACCGTGACAGAGAGTGAGCTTGCGGCACACGGTGTAAATATAGTGATATACGCGAATCAGATGCTCAGAGCAGCCTTTCCCGCCATGGAGAGGACGGCAAAGAGCATACTTGAGAATCAGAGAGCAAAGGAGGCAGACAGCGAGCTGATGTCCATCAAGGATATCATCACACTGATCGATGAGCTATGAATAAAGTAGAGCGGAAGATACTGCTGAATCCGGGTCCGTCCACCACTACCGATACCGTAAAGTACGCGCAGGTGGTACCGGATATATGTCCCAGGGAGAAGGAATTCGGAGAGGTGATGGCCTCTCTCGGCAGAGACCTCGTAAAGATCGTACACGGAGGAGATGATTATGCCGCAGTACTCTTTTGCGGCAGCGGAACCATCTGCATAGACATCGCGCTGAACTCTCTTCTGGACAAAGATAAGAAGGCACTGGTGGTGCAGAACGGATCGTACAGCGAGAGAGCCTGTGAGGTGCTCCGTGCCTACGGTATGCCCCATATAGAGCTGAAACAGCCTATAGATACGACACCGGATCTTGCGGCCATAGAGGAGGCGCTCAGGAAGAACGATGACATAGGCTATATCTATATGACACATCATGAGACGGGCTCGGGACTGCTGAACCCCATACGTGAGGTCGGAGCACTGGCACATAGATACGGGGCTTTCTTCATCACCGATACTACCTCATCCTATGCGATGATCCCCATAAACGTATATGAAGACAATGTGGATTTCTGCATGGCCTCCGCACAAAAGGGTATCATGGGCATGACAGGACTGTCATACGTGATAGGCAGAAAGGATATCATAGAGAGGTCAAAGGACTTTCCGGTACGTTCCTATTACTGCAATCTTTATATGCAGTATCACTACATAGAGACTACGGGGCAGATGCATTTCACTCCCCCGGTACAGACGATCTATGCCGCAAGACAGGCTCTCGCCGAGTACTTTGAAGAGGGTGAGGACAGGAAATGGGAGCGCCATCAGCGTGTGATGAGAGCCATACATCAGGGCGAGGAAGAGCTGGGACTGCGGGAGATGCTTAAGAGAGAGGTGCAGTCGTCCCTTGTATCCGCAGTGAGATATCCCGATGATCCCAACTGGGACTTTGATAAGATACATGACTACTGCTACGAGAGAGGCTTTACCATCTATCCGGGCAAGATAGAGAAAAAGGGAACCTTCCGCCTGTGTGCCCTCGGAGCTATTGATGAGCAGGATATACGCGACTTCTGGCAGGTATTTACAGAAGCCGTGAAGCACTACGGGGTACAGATACCCGCGAGGTACGATGACTGAGACGGCCATACTGATGGCGGCAGGCATGGGGACGAGGATGCGTCCTCTCACTGAGCATACACCCAAGCCGCTGATAAAGGTGAACGGGATATCCATGATAGAGACCGTGATAGCAGGTCTTCATCAGAGAGGTGTACGGGACATATATATAGTGACCGGCTATCTCGGAGAGCAGTTTGAAGAGATAAGGAGCAGATATCCGGGGATCACCCTTATCGACAATCCGGACTATGAGGTAAAGAACAATATCTCATCAGTATACGCGGCGCGGGAGATACTCGGACAGGGAGATACCTTTATCTGTGAGGCGGATCTTTTTATCTCGGATCCGGATATATTTTCGGCTCACCTCAAGGGCTCCTGCTACTACGGCAGGATGGTACCGGGACATTCGGATGACTGGGTATTTGATGTCTCGGATGACGGCTATATCACCAGAGTAGGGAAGCGGGGCGATGATCGTTACAACATGGTAGGCATTTCCTTTTTCAGGCAGGCAGATGCCCTGATACTAAAGGAGGCTGTCACAGCCGCTTATGATGTACCGGGCAATGAGCAGCTCTTCTGGGATGATGTGGTAGACAGCATCCTTGACCGGCTGAAGCTCACGGTGCATCCGGTGGAGAGCTCACAGATAGTGGAGATAGATACCTGCGAGGAGCTGCGTGCGGTCGAAGCCCGGCTTAAAAGTACAGAGGAATGAAAAGGAGCGGCAGACAATGAAGATCGAGGATTTCGTCAGGATAATAGGTGCGGATTTCTATACCGGAGTGCCCGATTCACAGCTCAAGGCACTCTGTAATTATCTGATGCATGTCTAT
>CAJOME010000076.1 GCA_905235585.1 uncultured Lachnospiraceae bacterium
ACCTCGCTTCATCTTGGCGCGTTTCGCAGTCATAACCTTTACTGACAGATCCTTGCTGTAATAGTCGTAAACGATATTTTTCATGACTACTCATCTTTGAATGTCCCTATAGCCTTCAACGCTTGCTGTGCTACAGGAAGCGTCCGAGTAAAATTATTTGGCAGACTTCCCTGATGGTGGTAATCATCTGCGGCAAGACTCTTTTTCAGCGCATCCACTGTAAAATGCTCATCAGCGCACCGTTTGATATAAAACAGGCGCTCCTCCACGTTTTTAACTTTTCCGAGAATGGTTCTGTGATGCGTAAAACCGATATGCAAAAATGCGTCCATCGGAAAGTCTCGATAATTTGGAACTTGCGAGTTCCAAATTACCAGAGTGGGAGAATTTACCATTTTGGAATTCACAAGTTCCAAACTGCCGGATATATTTTCCGTAATTACCTCAGGCGCTGCGGCAGAATCCAACATTTCCCATTCTTCGAAAAAAGTCCGCATATATCGAAGGTTGCGGGATGTAAAACCGCGAAGTCCGGGCAGTTCCTTCTCCAATTGATCACTAATCGCATCAATCGCGCCTTTACCCCAGAATCCATTTCTGGAATTCAGCGATATGTATTTGCCGATGCTGTAGTAAAGCATTAGCTGCTTTTCGTTTACTGTTTTTGCCGCTTCGTATTGGCTGTGCAATATTGCTGATTTTATAGCATTGACGGCTTCATCATATTTTTGCTTATCGCTCATATTTTGCACTTCGCTTTCTGTTATATTCAAATTTCTCTCATCCGGAATTGTGTCACCACTGCTGACATTTTTATTTTTCTTTTTCGTCCGGGACAAATTCCACGACATCGTCCAGCTTGCAGTCAAGGACTCTGCAAATTTTTTCCATTGATTCCAGTGAAACATAGCTGTTGTTTCTCAGTCGTGTTGAAATATTGGCGCTGTAACCGGCCTGTCTCTGCAAGTCAGCTACCGAAATATCTTTATCTATCAATAAGTGAAACAGTTTTTTATAGCTAACAGCCATGAATGCACCTCCATATGCGTGTCAGATATCATAACCAGATAACAAATTGATTATATCACGAAAATGTGAATTTTTCAAGTTGCTCTAAGGGCTAATTTCTTGGAGCGGCTTATTTTTTTGTCTGTTTTCGTCAATCGTCGCATCCGTCCTCCATTGGAAAGTGAAAAGCGTCAGATGTCTGCTGAGTGTATAATACAGAATATATCCCTTTCAACAAGCTTTTTATAACGGAGGTCAAGATATGAGTGATAAAAAGATAGCAGTGATCTTTCCGGGTATAGGCTATCACACTGACAAGCCGCTCCTTTATTATTCAAAGAAGATAGCAAGGCAGCACGGCTACGACATAGTAGAGCTTTCCTTTCATGACATTGATAAAGACGCTCTGCTCGCAGGCGGTGTGCCGGAGACGCTTACACAGGCTGACAGGAAAAAGATTCTCGAGGCATTCCAGACCGTTACAAGAGAGGCTGAAGAGCAGCTTGGCGGTATCGATTTTTCCGGATACAAAGATGTGATCTTTATCTCAAAGAGTATCGGTACAGTTGCTGCGAGCGTATATGCGGCGAGGGAGAAGGTACCTGCCAGACAGGTGTATTTCACTCCGCTTGAGCAGACATTTTCTCTGGTGGAGGAAAGAAACGGGCTGGTATTCTTTGGGAACGAAGATCCGTTTATAGAGGTCGGGAAGATCGGGGAGCTCAGCAGGGCGAAGCATCTCTCGTACAGGATATTTGAGGGAGCCAATCACTCGCTTGAGACCGGAGATCTGCAGACTGATCTGAAGAATATGGTAGATATCATAGAAGAGACCGAGAACTTCCTTGTAGGGAGTCCGGTATACAGGATACCGGTGCAGAAGCGCGACAAGACTGTCACTGATCTCTCCGAGTACCGCGACAAAGTACTGCTCATAGTAAACAGTGCTACCGGATGTGGCTTTACTCCGCAGTATGAGGCACTTGAGGATATGTACCGCAAATATCATAAGGACGGCTTTGAAATACTCGATTTCCCGTGCGATCAGTTCGGGCACCAGGCACCGGGATCGGACGAGGAGATCCATTCATTCTGTACATCAAGATATGACATTTCTTTCCCGCAGTTTGCCAAGACGGATGTAAACGGCGACAAGGCATCGGAGCTTTTTGCCTATCTAAAAAAGAAAAAGGGCTTCAGAGGCTTTCTGCGCAATTCCAAGGAGAGCATTTATATGGAAAAGGTGGTCGAAAAGATGGATCCTGACTATCAGCACAACAGTGATATCAAATGGAACTTTACAAAGTTCCTTGTGAATAAAAGAGGTCAGGTCGTAGACCGTTTTGAGCCGGATGCCGGTACGGATATCGTGCGTCAGGCTGTGGAGAGGGAGCTGAATCCATAAACTCAGCTCGTAGCGTTCACAGAATTTTCACAAAAATTATTAGCACTCACCATTGACGAGTGCTAATAAAGGTGGTATAACATAATCAGTCCAAGGGAACGGAGGGCACGGTAGCCATAGGAAGTCCCCAAAGACAAGAAACCATTGACGAGAAGCCACGCTGCCGCAAGGCTCCGGAGGCAAACACATATTATAAGGAGGTAACGATTATGTTGTACACACCCAGTATTTTAAGAACAAACCTTTTTGACGGCCTTTTTGATGACGATTTCTTCAGCAGACCCTTCAGTCATCTTGACAGCTTTAAGGGCAATGCAGGAGAGCTGATGAGGACGGACGTAAAGGAGAACAAGGACTCCTATGAGCTTCAGATGAGCCTGCCGGGTATCGACAAGAAGGACATCAAGGCTTCCCTCAAGGACGGCTACATGACGATCAACGCTTCCACGACATCGGACAACGAAGAGAAGGACAAGGACAATCATTATATCCGCAGAGAGAGGTATCAGGGCTCCGTGAGCAGGACCTTCTATGTGGGCGAAGCTGTCAAGGAAGAGGATATCAAGGCTAAGTTTGAAAACGGCATCCTTACTCTCACCGTTCCCAAGAAGGTGGAGGAGCCTAAGGTAGAGGAGCAGAAGTATATTGCAATAGAGGGCTGATACCATATCGGGTATTATCCGGATAAACCGGAGTAAAGCCGTTTAGCATATTGACCCCTGTCGGGAGAGACCCCGGCAGGGGTTTGCAGTTAGACTATGACTTTCTGAGACGCAGTCGCAGAAAGTCATACCTTTCAGGTGTGGCATACTGAAAGGGCAGTCGACGGATTCGGATCGCATTTCTAAGATAAGAAAAAATAAGCCCTTACCGACAGCATATCGGTAAGGGCTTACGTTATGTGTTTATTATGCTTCATATTATCAGACTATTCACCACGATCAATACTCGATGATGTGTGCATAGCTCTTGAACAGTTCCTCTAAAAATGCCTCGATCTTCTTCATAGTGATATCCTTTCTCGCAGACTGTCTCTGCGCTTAAGACTACTCCTTGTTTCTGTGAGCTGTCACCTCGGCCGAAGTTCGCGCTGCTCATTTATTATTGCTGATTATAATATAACCTCTTGATGTGATAATGTGAAATACATATAATAAATGTATTGCCATACCTTTAAGGTATCGATGAGGTGTGTTATGGAGCTCAGACATATAAGATATTTCATGGCAGTAGCTGAGGAGATGAACTTCACGAGAGCGGCGGAAAAGCTCTCAATAGCGCAGCCTCCGCTTTCCAGACAGATAAAGGATCTGGAGGAGGAGCTCGGAGCGCAGCTTTTCGAAAGGAGTTCCCATTCTCTCAGACTGACGGAAGAGGGCATCCTTTTTAAGCAGTACGCGACACGGATACTTGAGCTTGAGAGCAGATCAAAGGATGATATAGCGGAGATGTCCGGAGGACTTCACGGCAGGATATACTTTGCTACTGTAGAGGGCTACGGTCCTCATCTGCTCGCGAGCTGGATATCGGGCTTTCATGCGCAGAATCCCCGGGTACAGTACAATCTCTGGACGGGTACTACGGACGAGATCGTGAATCGTTTATACAAGGGTCTCTGCGATATGGCGATAGTAATGGAGCCCTTTTCCGATCCCGACATCGAGACAGTCCATGTGCATTCCGAGCCGTGGGCTGCGATCATTCCAAAGGATGATCCTCTTGCAAAGACAACGGGTAAGAGCATACGACCTGCCGACCTTACGGACAGACCCCTCATCATACCCTCAAGGGCATCGAGGAGCTCGGAGTTCAGCAAATGGATGCCGGATCCGGAAAAGCCGCTGAACGTGATATGCAGGGTAGCTCATCTTATTAATGTGAGAGAGCTTGCAAGAGCCGGTGTGGGCATAGCGATCTTTCCTCTTGCGGAAGGAGTGATGACGGTGGATGACAAGGTGGTGGTAAAGAAAATAGACCATCCTGACGCGGTAGCCTCATATCTTCTTGTATGGAGCAAGGAGAGACCGATGCCCAGGGCGGCATCAGAGCTTTTGGCATATATCAGGAAGGGTCTGGGACAGGAGGAGCATAAGGTATGACGGAGCATCCCATACCTCCATTTTATGATAAAGACTCGCGCATACTCATCCTCGGAAGCTTTCCTTCCGTAAAGAGCCGTGAGATGATGTTCTTTTACGGGCATCCGCAGAACCGCTTCTGGAGAGTACTTGCGGCAGTCTACGACGATAAATACGCAGAAACAGTAGATGAGAGAAAGATTTTTCTGAAAAAGCACCGCATAGACGGGACGAAGACGGTGCAGGAATATGTCAGAAAAGGTATAATAAGAGCAACTGTGATGCAGGAGCCCGAGAAGCAGGGATATGAAGCAATACATGTCGGCGTATGACTTTCTGCGACTGCGTCTCAGAAAGTCCGCAATCAAGCCATTTAAATGCGACTTCGTCGCGGGCTTGCCTGCAGTATGTCCAATGCTTTGGCACGAAACCCGCATAAATGCGTGTTTCTGATTGCAAGTCGCAAAAACATATACTATCTGGTGTACGGAGAGCTGCCGGACAGTATGCCAGTTCTGATAAGAAACGAGATATATATGGAAGAAAATCTATGCACAGAGAGTTCAATACAGAAGAGGAATTAAAAAAACTCCCCAAGTCTCCCGGGGTCTATCTGATGCATGATGCGGAGGATACGATCATTTATATAGGCAAGGCTGTAAATCTTTTCAACCGGGTTCATTCTTATTTCAGAAAAACAACAAAATCGGAAAAGATAAAACGGATGGTATCCCAGATATCATGGTTTGAGTACATCCTTACAGACTCGGAGCTGGAGGCTCTCGTCCTTGAAAACAATCTTATCAAAGAGCATCGTCCGAAATACAACACCATGCTCAAGGATGACAAGACATACCCGTATATAAAGGTGACGGTGAATGAGCCCTATCCCCGGATCATGTTTTCGCGGACAATGAAAAAAGACAAGGCAAAGTATTTCGGTCCGTATACCTCGAGCTACGGCGTAAGGGAAACGATAGAGCTCATCAACAAGATATACCGGCTGCGCACCTGCAACCGGGTGCTGCCTAGAGACAGGGGCAGGGAAAGACCCTGTCTGAACTACCATATGAAGCAGTGCTCCGCTCCGTGTCTTAAGGACTTCACACCGGAGGATGATGCCCGATATGCTGAGAGTGTACGGGGAGCTCTGGAATTTCTTAACGGTCTGTATGATCCGGTACTGAAGTCCCTGCAGGAGAGGATGGATGCAGCCTCGGAAAGGCTTGATTTCGAAAATGCCGCGGTATACCGGGATCTTATAGAGGCTGTCCGTTCGGTATCCGAGAAACAGAAGATAACCGCCCATGACGGAGAGGACAGGGATGTGGTGGCGCTAAACCGAGACAGAGAGGATGCGGTGGTCGTGATCTTCTTCGTAAGAGAAGGGCGTCTGATAGGCAGGGATCATTATGTACTCAGCCATGTCTCGGAAGATGCCGAAGATGCCGAGGTACTGAATGATTTTCTGGGACAATTCTATACCGGGACACCGTTCGTGCCCAGAGAGATCATGCTCGAGACCGATGTGCCGGACAGAGAGGTGATAGAGAGGTTCCTGTCCGATAAAAGGGGCAGCAGGGTCACTATTCTCATTCCCAGGATAGGACAGAAGGAAAGACTGGTAGAGCTCGCTCACCGCAATGCCGAGATGATCATGGAAAACTCAAAGGAGCGTATCAAGCGCGAAGAAGGACGTACCATAGGCGCGGCTAAAGAGATAGCCGGCTGGCTCGGACTTGACAGCGTGAACCGTATGGAATCATACGATATTTCCCATATATCCGGTTTTGATTCGGTGGGGAGTATGGTAGTATTTGAAAAAGGAAAGGCAAAACGATCCGACTATCGCAAGTTCCGTCTTTCCGCGGGCATAGGCAACAACGATTATGAGTCCATGCGTGAGGTACTGACGAGAAGATTTACCCATGAGTCAAAGTCGGAGTACGACAGCTTCAGCAGATATCCCGATCTGATACTTATGGATGGAGGAAAAGGTCAGGTAAATATCTGTCTGGAGGTGCTGAACGAGCTGAAGATAGACATACCCGTGGCGGGCATGGTAAAGGATGACAGACACCGTACCCGCGGTATATATTTTAATGACAGGGAGATCCCGATAGATACACATTCCGAAGGCTTCAAGCTTGCGACCCGAATACAGGATGAGGTACACCGGTTTGCCGTAGAGTATCACAGGTCGCTGAGATCGGTCAGTCAGGTACACTCTGTACTGGATGACATACCCGGCATAGGTCCTGCCAGACGTAAGGCGCTGATGAGGCATTTCGGGGATATAGAAAAGATAAGAGCAGCAAGTGTTGATGAGCTGGCGGCTGCGGAGGGGATGAACATCAAGGCGGCAGAGGCGGTCGCAGAGTACTTTCGCGCCAGATGATGCCGATATATACTGTGTAGCAAAGCTCGAAGCGAGTCGCAGTCGCAGAAAACCATATGTTTGTGGTATCATTAAATCCAGACTATGTTATAAGGAGGTCGGATCATGCCAAGTGTCTCTCTGGAGGCCATCATAGAAAAAATGTCTCTTATAAATCTTACGCCGGAGATAGATATCACGGAAGTAAAGATAGAAAAGCCCGATATCAACAGGCCGGCACTTCAGTTTGCAGGCTACTTCGATATGTTTGACGCGTCAAGACTGGAGATAATAGGGGCGGGAGAATATGATTTCATGGTCAAGATACCCGTGAAGAAAAAAGCGTCAATCTACGAAAAATTCCTGAACAATCCCATACCCTGCGTCGTATTCTGCAGGAACCTTGAGCCCGATGAGCATTTTAAGAAGCTCGCCATCAAATATAAGGTGCCGCTTTTCAAGTCGACGATGCAGACATCGGCATTTACGGCTGAGATCATACGCTGGCTTAACGTAAAGCTCGCCCCGTGTATTTCCATACATGGCGTGCTGGTAGATGTCTTCGGCGAGGGAGTGCTGATCACCGGCGAGAGCGGCATAGGTAAGAGTGAGGCCGCATTGGAGCTTATAAAGAGGGGACACCGTCTTATCACTGATGATGTCGTGGAGATCAGAAAGGTATCGGACGAGACTCTGGTCGGATCCGCACCCGATATCACAAAGCACTTCATAGAGCTGCGAGGGATAGGCATAGTGGATGTATATGCTCTCTACGGAGCATCAGCGATAGAGGAGACGCAGAATATAGACCTCGTCATACGGCTCGAGGACTGGGATAAGGATAAGGACTATGACAGGCTGGGGCTTGAGGAAGAGTATACCGAGTACCTCGGCAATAAGGTGGTATGTCACGTGATACCCATCAGACCCGGACGAAATCTCGCAGTGATATGCGAGACCGCTGCGGTAAATCACAGACTGAAGAAGATGGGCTACAACGCTGCCCAGGAGCTGTACAGGAGAGTGCAGGCCAATCTGAATAAGAAATCCGAATAAACCGGCAATGATCCGGACTACAGAGGGGGATAGAAAATATGAGATACGCATTCGGTATAGATGTGGGAGGCACATCCGTAAAGCTCGGACTCGTAAATACGGAAGGCGAGCTTATTGATAAATGGGAGATACCCACGAGGACAGAGGACGGAGGCAGTAATGTGCTTCCCGACATAGCCGCTTCGGTAAATGCCAAGATCGCCGAAAAGGGTATATCGGAGGATGTCATAGGCGCAGGCATAGGTCTGCCGGGTCCTGTAGATGAAGACGGAGTGATAAGGAAAGCCGTCAATCTTCATTGGGACAGGATATTCAATGTCGCTGACGAGCTGTCCGAGATGCTCGGCGGTATGAAGGTAAAAGCAGGAAACGATGCAAATGTAGCCGCCCTTGGAGAGTTCTGGCAGGGCGCGGGCAAGGACTTCGGTGATATGGTCATGGTCACGCTTGGCACAGGAGTAGGCGGAGGCATAATACACAACGGAAGGATCTATGCGGGAGTGACGGGAGCAGGCGGAGAGATCGGACATATTTGCCTTGTTCCGGATGAGAAGATCATGTGCAACTGCGGTAATTGCGGATGTCTGGAGCAGTACGCCTCGGCTACCGGTATCGTAAGACTGACGAGGGAAGAGCTTGCCGCTTCCGATGAGGACTCGGAGCTCCGCCATACGGAGGTATCTGCCAAGAGCATGTGGGATGCCGTGAAGCACGGAGATGCCCTTGCGATAAGAGTGGCGGAGAGATTCGGGTTTTATCTCGGATGGGGTCTCGCGGTCATAGCGGGAGTGGTAAATCCTGAGGTGTTCGTATTGGGCGGCGGAGTGTCCAAAGCCGGAGAGATGATCATCCCGTATATAGAGGAGCATTTTGAAAAGTACGCATTTCATGCGTGCCGGGATGCGAAAATAGTGATAGCGACGCTGGGTAACAATGCCGGTATCATGGGTGCTGCAAGGATGGCAATAGACGACTGATGGGAGAGATGTCTTTTTTTGAGACAAGGCTTGTCGAGATATGCGGACGGGGAAGTGTGCGGACGGATGTGCCGATGTCGGAGCATACGACCTTTCGTACGGGTGGTACGGCAGACTATTATGTAGCGCCGAGGGACTTTGATACCTTTCAGAAGCTGCTCTGGTATATGAGGCAGTCGGAGCGGGAGTATCTTATATTGGGCCGCGGCAGCAATATACTGGTAGGTGACAGAGGCTACAGGGGACTTGTGATAGATACCACAGCATATCTCAAGAATATCGTATTCAACGGGGAAACCGTTATCGCCGATGCCGGGGTGAGTCTTGCCATGGTAGCCGGCATGGCAGCGGAGGCTTCTCTTTCCGGCATGGAGTTTGCTTCGGGGATACCGGGCACGGTCGGCGGAGCGATATATATGAATGCCGGAGCCTACGGCGGAGAGATGTCGC